>NZ_JBFRKH010000067.1:0-49635 GCF_041469265.1 Shewanella sp. 10N.286.51.B2 | reverse complement strand
ATTGGTGCAAGGGCTTTTTAAAAGTTTTTCGCATTATTTGCGATCTTTTTTATTAATCACACGTTACCCAGATTTTACCCCCAGTGTTATCCACAAAAACACTTGAGACGACTGTTTTTTATACTATTTATTAGGTACAAAAAAGGCAGCTAAAAATAGCTGCCTTTTAAATTATTAAATATTGCGGTGTTTTAGGTCAGTTTACCGTGACACTGCTTGTACTTCTTACCTGAGCCACATGGACAAGGGTCATTACGGCCAACTTTCTCACCGTCTCTAATCACAGTTCTTGGCGTTGCTGCTTCAGCTTCTTTATTCTCTGTTAGCGATTCTGATGCTGCATGCTGGTATTCGCGTTGGATCTTGGCTTCTTCGTCACGACGACGCTGCTCCATATCATCAACATCTGATTGTGCTTGAACCTGTACCTTAGAGAGTACACTGATGACATCGTGTTTTAGTGACTCCAACATTTGTTGGAATAACTCAAATGATTCACGTTTATACTCTTGCTTTGGATTCTTTTGTGCGTAACCACGTAAATGAATACCTTGGCGCAAGTGATCCATTGCTGCTAAATGCTCTTTCCACAGACCATCTAATGTTTGTAGCATGACTGCTTTTTCGAACTGACGTAGCACTTGCTCACCAACCATCTGCTCTTTAGCTTTATATGCTTCGCTCCAGCTTGATACAATACGCTCACGTAAAGTTTCTTCGTGAAGGTCATCTTCTGTATCTAACCATTGTTGAATGGTTAGTTGAAGACCAAACTCTTGGGCAAGACGCTGCTCTAGACCTGGTACGTCCCACAATTCTTCTACAGACTGCTGTGGAATATATTGATCAATCACACCACTAACGACATCTTGTTCAATATTTGAAATGGTGTCTTCAATGCTTTCTGCGTCCATTAACTCATTGCGCTGAGAATAAACAACTTGGCGTTGATCGTTAGCGACATCATCATATTCAAGTAATTGCTTACGAATATCGAAGTTACGCGCTTCTACTTTACGTTGCGCATTTTCAATTGCACGAGATACCCAAGGATGTTCGATGGCTTCGCCTTCTTCCATACCCAGTTTTTTCATCATGCCAGATACTTTTTCAGATGCGAAGATACGCATTAAGCTATCTTCCATTGAAAGATAAAAGCGCGATGAACCCGCATCACCTTGACGGCCTGCACGACCACGAAGCTGATTATCGATACGACGTGACTCGTGACGCTCGGTGCCTAAAATGTGTAAACCACCCGAAGCAATAACTGCATCATGACGAACTTGCCATTCTGCTTTAATGCGAGCGATTTGATCTTCAGTTGGATCCTTTAATGCATCAACTTCAACTTTCCAGTTGCCACCTAACACGATATCGGTACCACGACCGGCCATGTTAGTTGCGATAGTCACTACTCCAGCGCTACCTGCTTGAGCAACAATGTCTGCTTCTTTTTCATGGAACTTGGCGTTCAATACTGAATGTGGGATCTTAGCTTGCTTTAATAAGGTCGCTAATAATTCTGATTGCTCGATTGATACCGTACCCACAAGCACAGGCTGACCACGTTCGCGACAACCTTTAATGTCTTCAATGATGGCATTGTATTTTTCTGTTGCTGTAAGATAAACCAAATCAGGCATATCATTACGTACCATTGGCTTATTAGTTGGTACCACGACGGTATCAAGTCCATAAATATGTTGGAACTCGAATGCTTCAGTGTCAGCTGTACCTGTCATCCCTGCTAGCTTCTCATATTGACGGAAGTAGTTCTGGAATGTGATTGACGCTAATGTTTGGTTTTCATTTTGAATGTTGACTGCTTCTTTTGCTTCAACAGCTTGATGTAAACCTTCTGACCAGCGACGACCTGGCATGGTACGGCCAGTATGTTCATCAACAATAATCACTTCACCGTCTTGAACAATGTAATCAACATCACGTTCAAATAAGGTATGCGCTCTTAATGCTGCATTTACGTGATGCAGTAATGAGATGTTAGCTGCTGAATACAGTGAATCACCTTCATTGAGCACACCTAGCTCAACTAACAGTAATTCAACTTTTTCTTGGCCACGCTCTGTAAAATGAACTTGTTTGGCTTTTTCATCGATACTGAAATCACCTTCACCAATCTCATCTTCTGTATCTTCTTTCTCTTGAACGATAAGGTTAGGAATAAGGGTGTTTACTTTGATATATAGCTCAGAGCTATTTTCTGCTGCACCAGAGATAATCAATGGTGTACGCGCTTCATCAATTAAGATTGAATCAACTTCATCAATCAGTGCGTAATGCAGCGGACGTTGAACTCGCTCTTGAGGAGAGAACGCCATGTTGTCACGCAGGTAATCGAAACCAAACTCGTTGTTAGTTCCGTAGGTAATATCAGAGTTATACGCTTCTTTCTTTTCTGCTTGACCAAGGCCTGCCACGTTAATACCAACGCTAAGCCCTAGGAATTCAAATAATGGACGGTTATTTTCCGCATCACGACGCGCAAGGTAATCATTCACGGTAATGACGTGGACGCCTTTACCGGTAATACCATTTAAATATGCTGGCAGAGTTGCGGTTAAGGTTTTACCTTCACCGGTTCTCATTTCAGCGATGCGGTTACTATCAAGTACCATACCACCGAGTAATTGCACATCGAAGTGGCGCATTTCGAAAACACGTTTAGATGCTTCACGCACTGTGGCAAATACTTCTGCCATAAGCGCATCTAAGGTTTCACCATTTTCAATACGCTGACGGAACTCGTCTGTTTTTGCTTTTAGTTGTTCATCTGTCAGCTTTTCATATTCAGCTTCTAATGCATTAATTTTAGTTACAACTTTACCTAAACCTTTCAAGGTACGGTCGTTACGACTGCCGAATACTTTTGTCAGTAATTTGCCTAACATCTTAATCACTTATCTCTTGTAGGTTGAGCTCAAATGAGCGACTTAACCGAAAATGTTATTAACTCGCTTTGCGATAGACGAACTTTCTTGGATCTATTTGCTGTCCGTTTCGCAAAACTTCGTAATGCACGTGGGGACCAGTTGAACGGCCTGTGCTTCCCATACTGGCAATTTTATCGCCTTTGGCAACGACGTCACCTAGGTTTACTGACATAGATTTGTTGTGTCCATAGCGGGTTCGAAGACCATTTCCATGATCAATTTCGACTAACCCACCATATCCAAGCATATTTCCAGACCACGTTACTACACCTGCAGCAGTTGCAATAACATCGCCGCCTTCAGTGCCCGCAAAATCAATACCTTTATGCATTGTTCTACGACCATTAAAAGGGTCATTCCGTAAACCGTAGGGCGAAGATAACCAACCTTTTACGATTGGCCGCCCTGATATATAACGTTCTTCATCTATATGGAGATTAGTTGACACTGTTTCAAGTAGAGACAGCTGAACATTATTATTATCAATTCTTGATACCAACTGGGTCATATCATTTAACAGTTGGTTTATTTCCACGCCTGTGCCTATTTCACTCAATCCTCCGACACCCACTTCTGTGGCAAAGTCGAATTGATCTTCGAGTAAATTATTTTCAGCAACTTGCTGACCGAGGGCTTCGAGGCGGGTAATTTTTGCTTGCATAGAGGCGACATGAGTCACCAATGTGGCTAATTGGGTTTCTGTTGCTTGTTTGAGGCTAATGACTTGCTGCTTTTGTTGCTCGCGCAACTTTTTATTTTCATCAACTTTGGTTTGTTGCTCAGCAAAACGATCGGCACTTTGTTGATAGATGCCGGTTCCCGCTACAACTAATAGGATAGGTAGAAGTAACCAACGCTTGCTAGGATGCCAGCGAGTTACTCCGTTTCGACCTTGGATAAAAACTGTTACACTCATAGCCTAACTCAGCCATCTTATTATCATATGAAAAAGCCCCCGCAAGATCTCAGTAGCTTACTACATCAATCTGGACAATTACCGGCATTGGCTGAAAAAGCAGAACTATTAAATCAACTTAATAATTACGTAAAGCAGAGTTTAACAGGTCCTGTTGTTGAACAGCTTAAAGTCGCTAATCTTCGGCAGGGTGTTCTTGTAATTGAAACTACATCGGCTGCTTGGGCTGCTAGAATAAACTTCCAAAAGACCAAATTACTGCAACAACTTAAGGAAGAAACCCTTCCAATGCTTACCGCTATAGAGGTTAAAGTTAACCCAGGGTTAGCAATATCACCAAGCAAAACCTCAACTAATTACGCAACTATTAGCCCTGTCGCGGCAGAACATTTACAAACGTTGGCTGATCATGTTGAAGGGTCACTAGGTGAAAAACTAAAACGGCTGGCTGCATTGGCCAGCCGTAATAGGCAATCTTAACTATATTATGCGAAAGACGCTGCGCCGGGTACCATAAAGCTTAACGGTACATCGACTTCATTTTCAAAGCTGACTAACTCCCACGCTTCTTGTTGGGCTAATAACGCTCTAACCAATTGGTTATTTAAAGCATGACCCGTTTTATACGCACAGAACTCACCAACAATGGCATGCCCTGCGACATATAAATCACCAAAAGCATCAAGAATTTTGTGCTTAACAAATTCGTCCTCATAACGCAGACCATCAGGGTTAAGGACACGATATTCATCAAGCACGACGGCATTTTCCATGCTGCCACCCAGTGCTAAGTTATTGGCTCGAAGATATTCAATATCTCGCATAAAACCAAATGTTCTTGCACGGCTGATATCTTTCACAAATGCAGATGTTGAAAAATCCATAACCATATGCTGTTGACTACGAGAGATTTCTGGGTGATTAAAGTCGATTTTAAAATCCACTCTAAAGCCTTTAAATGGCTTTAACTCTGCCCATTTATCGCCGTCTTCAACACGCACAGTTTTATTGATTTTGATATATTTTTTAGCGACTGCTTGCTCTTTAATACCTGCACTTTGCAGTAAAAAAACAAACGGACTTGCACTGCCATCCATAATCGGGATTTCAGGAGCATCAACTTCAATAACTGCGTTATCAATGCCAAGGCCTGCAAGTGCTGCAAATAAATGTTCGATAGTTGAAATGCGAACACCTTCATCATTAACTAATGCAGTACACATAGTTGTTTCACGCACAAGATGAGCCTTAGCAGGAATTTCCACTGCAGGGCTTAAATCTGTACGACGAAGTACGATACCAGTATTGACAGGTGCGGGCATAATGCACAGAGTGACCTTGTTGCCGGAATGAAGCCCGACACCAGTACTCTTCACCATCTTTTGAACAGTTCTTTGAAAAATCATTCAGTTACCCGTTTTAATCACTTTAAAATAAACATTCATGCGCTATATATACTGAGTTTACCCAGCAAGCTGAGGCGGTATACTACCATAAAATTGCCTTTTCACAAAAAAAGTACCATTTAGTGGTTTTTAATACGCCTCTACTTACACAAGCAACATTTTATCAACATCTTATGCATTCAACATTCTAACTTTACTACCAAACTGTAATTAATCAGCTTGTTTACGTAAAAATGCTGGGATATCTAAATAGTCACCATCTGCGCGAGCTGTTGGCTGTGCTACTGGTTGCTGAGCAGGAACAGCATTACCTGTTGGTGCAACATAATTTGTTGCCGCAACTTGCTCTTCAACTGGCTCAGCTTTAACTTCAATTGGTGCAGGCTCTGGGCGTGAAACTGGTTTTGTCACTAATTGAATATCAGGCTTTTTCTCTGCGCCGATACCTGTAGCAACTACAGTTACGCGTAGCTCTTCGCTCATTTCAGGATCAATTACTGCACCGACTACTACTGTTGCGTTATCAGATGCATAAGCTTTAACGTGGTTACCCACTGTTTCTAGCTCTTCAATACTGATATCTAAACCAGCGGTGATATTCACCAATACGCCACGAGCGCCAGCAAGATCAATATCTTCTAGTAATGGACTAGCCACAGCAGCTTCTGCCGCTTCTTCAGCGCGATCATCACCAGTTGCAACGCCTGTACCCATCATGGCATTACCCATTTCAGACATAACCGTTTTAACGTCGGCGAAATCCACGTTGATTAAACCAGGACGAGTAATTAACTCAGCAATACCCTGCACTGCGCCTAGCAATACGTTATTAGCTGCAGCAAATGCATCTAATAATGATGTACCACGGCCCAATACTTTCAATAACTTTTCGTTAGGTATAGTAATCAATGAATCAACATGCTTTGCCAGCTCTGCAATACCTTGCTCAGCAAATAACATGCGTTTTTTGCCTTCAAATGGAAAAGGCTTTGTGACTACAGCAACGGTTAAAATGCCTTCTTCACGGGCAATTTCAGCCACAACAGGGGCTGCACCAGTACCGGTACCACCGCCCATACCTGCGGCAATAAAGATCATGTCAGATCCTTTGATTGCTGCACGAATGTTTTCTTTATCTTCTTCTGCCGCTTGACGACCAACATCAGGGTTTGCTCCAGCACCTAAACCTTTGGTGACATCACGCCCCAATTGAATAGTTGAACCAGCACCTGACTTACGTAATGCCTGAGCATCCGTGTTAGTTACGATAAATTCAACACCTTCGATGCTGTGCTTTACCATATGTTCGACTGCGTTACCGCCGCCACCACCGACGCCGATGACTTTAATCACCGCTTCGTCGTTATGAGTGTCCATGATCTCAAACATAGTCTGATCTCCGTTTGTCTGCGTTATTAAAATTCACCCTTAAACCAGCTTTTGACCCGATTCAAAAGACTGGTAACCCCTTGACGTTCAGGACGTTCGAACTGACGTTCGATTACGCGTCTGGCGCCGTAATGAAGCAAACCTATTCCTGTAGCGTAAATAGGTTGATCTACATATTCATTTAATCCTTTAACTGGTAGCGGTGATGCAACCCTTACTGGCATGCCAAATGTTGCTTCAGCAATATCCACCGCGCCGGTAATCATTGATGTACCGCCTGTTAACACGATCCCTGCAGCAATTTGATCTTCTAAACCACTGTCAGTTAATTCTTTAAGCACTAATTCAAATAGCTCTTGATACCTTGGCTCGACAACCTCTGCTAACGTATGACGTGACATACTGCGAGAAGGTCTGCCACCAACTGAGGGGACTTCAATGCTATCTTCGCGACTAACCATAGCGCTTCTGGCGCTGGCAAACTGTACTTTGATTTGCTCTGCATGGGTCAGCGGTGTTCTAAATATTTTAGCTATGTCACTACTGACTTGATTGCCTGCGACTGATATCACTGCGCAATGCCTTAGTGCACCGTTGGTATAAACCGCAATATCTGTGGTGCCACCACCGATATCAACAATACACACGCCTAAATCTTTTTCATCATTGGTCAGCACTGAGTCAGCTGATGCAATACCTGCAAACACCAAGTCATCAACAGTTAGGCCGCAGCGCTCAACGCTCTTAGTAATATTTTTCGCCATGTCGTTAGCACAAGTAACGATGTGCGCTTTGGCTTCCATTCGCATACCCGACATACCAATTGGGCTTTTTATCCCGTCTTGAACGTCAATTGAGTATTCCTGTGGTAACACATGCAAAATTCTTCGCTCTGTCGGGATTTTCACCGAACGAGCTGTATGGATGACATTGTCCACATCTTCTTGGGTAACTTCTTCGTCATTAATTGACACCATGCCGTTTTCGTTTTGGCAGGCGATATGTTTACCTGAAATACTTAAATACACTGATGATACTTGGCAATCGGCCATCAATTCAGCTTGGTCTAATGCACGTTGTACACTTCTTACAATCGAATCCAGATCATTTACGCCGCCCTTGTCCATACCACGAGAAGGGTGATTACCTAAACCAACCACGCTTATCTCGCCATCTGGCAGTACTTCGCCAATAATAACTGCGACCTTAGATGTACCGATATCTAAGCCTACGATAAGATTTCTTTCCTGATTCTTGGTCATTAATGTCGACTCTCTGTTTTAGTATCATCCCAGCCAACTGCGACACCTGTGTCATAGCGCAAATCAATTGTCGCTATTGGCTTTTTATTTTGTATTATTTCAGGGTAAACATTTATAAATCTTTGTATTCTAGACATCTTATCTTCTCGACCTAATTCAAGAAGAATGCCGTTATCTAATGTTGCATGCCAAGCATGGCGTGGGCTTAAACTTAAACTTGCTAAGGTAAAGCCATTAATACTTAATAAATCTGCTAATTGCTGATAGCTAGTTAACACTTCAGCTGACATATCCTCAGGACCTGACAACATAGGCAAGGCATTAATCATGGGATGGGCCTGGGCTTTAAACGCTTCACCGTCCACATTAAGCCAATCATTGCCATTCCAATGCGCTACCGCTTGTTGCTCTTGCAAGTTCACTTTCAACTTAGCTGGCCATTCGCGTCTGACTGAGGCGCGATATACCCAAGGTAAAGCCTCTAAAGCGTGCTGCACTTCAACCACATCGGCACTAAAAAAGCTGCTCTGCATCAAGGCCTGTAGCGCCGCTTGAATATCTGCGTCACTGGTATATAAACGCTCGCCGTGAATTGCTACGGCCTCAATGGGCAAGGCATCTGCATCATTAAGCAGCGTATTTAACTTTAAACTGGCCCAGACAATGGTCATTAACACCATGAGCAAAAACAATAACCCGGTATACAAGTACCAGTTGATTTCACTCAAATGGCTTCGTAACTGACGGGCTTTATCACTCCACGCCACGGTTACTGTAACTCCACAATGTACAATGTCACTTTCATTGGCCAATTCACCATTATATCTAGCATACCGATTGTAATAAAGTATCTATTTTACAATCATTTATAGTGCAAAAATTACTCACCACTTTTAGCATTGTTTAAATTATCAAAACCTAAATTGGTTGTAGCTAGCAATTTGGACAAAGCGCCGATATTACCTGCACCTTGGGTTAGCAATAAATCACCCTCTTGCAATACGTCAGGCAATACATCGGTTAATAGCTCAGGTGAAGCCACAAATATCGGTTCCACTTGACCTCTTAAACGGATAGAGCGACATAAAGCGCGTCCATCTGCACCAGGAATGACACTTTCGCCAGCGGCATAGACATCCAGTAATAGCAGTCCATCTACCTGTGACAGCACCTCGATAAAGTCATCATATAAGTCGCGAGTACGGCTGTAACGATGAGGCTGATAGGCCATCACTAAACGCTTATCTGGCCAACCTGCTCTAGCGGCTTTAATCGTTGCCAATACTTCACTTGGGTGATGACCGTAATCATCAACTAGCATCACCTTGCCATTAGCGGTATCAAACTCGCCAAGATGCTGAAAACGTCTCCCAATGCCTTCAAAGTCAGCAAGGGCTGTTACAATCGCTTCATCATCTATTTCATCTTCTGATGCCACTGCAATAGCAGCAAGCGCATTAAGTACATTGTGTTCGCCAGGTAGATTTAACACGATATCTAAATCATCACGGTTTTTACGGCGCACGCTAAATTGGCTTTGATGACCAACTTGCTTAAAGTTAAGCGCCTGTACATCTGCTTGCTCACTGAAACCGTAAGTCACAACCTGACGGCCAACTCTTGGCATAATCTCTTGGATCACTTCATCATCAATACACATCACCGCAACACCATAAAAAGGCAGGTTATGTAAAAAGTCGACAAAGGTTGTTTTCAATTTTTCAAAATCGCCGCCATAGGTATCCATATGATCAGCTTCAATATTGGTAACCACACTCACCATTGGCTGCAAATGCAGAAAGCTGGCATCACTTTCATCGGCTTCTGCAATCAAATAACGACTAGTGCCTAAACGCGCATTAGTACCAGCACTATTTAATAAGCCGCCAATCACAAATGTCGGATCGCGCTCAGCTTGGCCATAAACACTGGCAATTAAGCTAGTTGTAGTGGTTTTACCGTGCGTGCCTGCAATGGCTACACCATGGCGATAACGCATTAACTCAGCAAGCATTTCAGCACGGCGCACTATAGGAATGCGGCGCTGCTTCGCTTCAATGATTTCTGGGTTCTCGTTGTTAATAGCCGTTGACACGACCACCACATCCACATCAACCACGCTTTGCGCCTGATGGCCAATAATAATCTTAGCGCCTAAACTGGCTAACCTTTGTGTCACTGTGTTTTCAGCGATGTCAGATCCACTGATGTGGTAGCCTTCATTCACTAATACTTCTGCAATTCCACCCATACCAGCACCGCCAATACCGACGAAATGGATTTTCTTAATCCGTCGCATTTCTGGGATCATGGTGCGTAATTGGGCGTACTTTTCTGTCTTGGTCATGTCAATCCTTTCGTGCTAATTCAGCACAAATACTCGCGACTCGTTGGGTTGCATCTAATACAGCAACACTTCTGGCTTGATGTGCCATCTGTGAAACAACTTGTCGGTTTTCAGCAAAGAGGGTTAACTTCTCAGCTAAATTATCTGCATTTAATATGGTTTGCGGTAATAAAAATGCCGCTCCTGCTTCAACTAATACTGAAGCATTTTTAGTTTGGTGATCATCCACAGCATGTGGATAAGGCACCAAGATACTGCCGCGTCCTACGGCTGCCAGCTCTGATACGGTTAATGCACCAGAACGGCAAACAACCACATCTGCCCAGCGATAAGCCGCTTCCATATCATCAATAAACTCAGCTACATTGACGCTAGCAGCTTGACCTTTATCTTGATAAAGCGCTTTTACTTTCGCTTCATTGCCTTTGCCCACCTGATGCCAAACGGTCACCGAATGATGCAGGCTAATATGCGCCACAACAGCTGGCATAACATCGTTAAAAATTTTGGCGCCTAAACTGCCGCCCACCACTAATACTTTTAAGGCTTCATCTTCAGCAAATTTGGCGCTTTGTCCTAACTCAAGCAACTCTTGACGAATAGGGTTACCGACCACCTCCGCTTTAACTGCGGGCAAAAATGTATTGGGAAATGCACACAATACTTTGCTGGCAATCTTAGATAACAACTTGTTGGTCATTCCTGGGATGGCATTTTGCTCATGCAGCACCAGTGGAATGCCTGATAATTTAGCCGCAACCCCGCCAGGGCCACTGGCAAAGCCACCCATGCCTAAAATAACATCGGGCTTATATTCATTAATAAAGGCTTTTGCCTGAATGATTGAACGTAAAATTTTAAAAGGCGCGGCTAATTTTCGAATAATGCCATTGCCTCGCACCCCTTTAATATCGATAAACTCAATATCAAACCCATGCTGAGGCACTAACCTTGCCTCCATTCTGTCGGCCGTCCCTAACCAACGAACTTGCCAACCTTTATCTGCTAACGCTTTAGCTACCGCTAATGCAGGGAACACATGTCCACCTGTACCGCCCGCCATTACCAATAATTTCGGTGCGTTGGTCATATTAGGGCTCATTTTTTTACTCTCCCTTGCACCGCTTGAATCAAACTTATTCGCCGTTCATGGTCGATGCGGATCAATAACATCGCTGCCGCTGTCATCACCCACAAACTACTGCCACCATAACTAATAAAAGGTAACGTCAAGCCTTTAGTCGGTAACATACCGATACTGGCGCCAACGTTAACCACTGTTTGGAAACAAATCCAAATACCAATACCGTAGGCTAAATAACTTTCAAACGGGCGTTGAATACTCAAACATAAATTGCCCAATCGAATGGCTCTAAATGCCACAAAAAACAATACTGTTAATACACAAACAATACCTACGAAGCCTAACTCTTCACCAATCACGGCAAAGATAAAGTCGGTATGCGCTTCAGGCAGGTAAGATAATTTTTGAATACTATTACCTAAACCTTGACCGAATAAGTCACCACGGCCATAAGCCATTAATGACTGAGTCAACTGATATCCGCTACCAAATGGGTCTTCCCACGGGTCCATAAATGAGGTTACCCGCCGCATCCGGTAAGGCTCAAAAATCACCAAAAAGATAAACGAGCCAATACCAAAAAACATCAACACTAAAAAGTCTAAAATCCGTGCACCAGCAAGAAATAACAGACTTACAGTGCAGACGAACAATACCACTACGGTACCTAAATCTGGTTGCGCTAAAATCAATACTGCGAATAAGGTAAATACGATAATAGGCTTAATAAAACCCCTACTGTTCTCCCTTAATTCACCATGACGACGGACTAAATATCCCGCCATGTAAACAATAAACACAAACTTTGCGATTTCAGCCACTTGAATTCGCACCGGTCCAACACTTAACCAGCGCGTCGCGCCATTAACTGTGGTTCCGACAATCAAGACTGCAACCAGCATCAGTAACACAGCCAGCACCAAATACGCGCTATAGCGTTCCCAGGTTTTCATTTCTATATTGAGCACAGCGTAAGCAATCACGCCACAACCCATTAAATACGCCACATGACGATAAATAAAATGAAATGGGTTATCTGTCAGTTTTTGCGCTTCTGGCATTGAGGCAGACATCACCATCACAAAACCAAATGCAATCAAGCCCATTACCGCAACCAATAAACTGCGGTCATATAGCTGCTCACTAGGCCCACTCTCAGACAAGATATTAGGCCACGGCCGCTTGAGGACTTGTTGGAATAAGCTAAGTTGCTGCTCAGCCTTCGCCATCGGCAATTTGCTCCACTAATTGCTTAAAGTCATTGCCGCGTTCCATAAAGTTTTTGTACATATCAGTACTCGCACAAGCTGGTGACAACAATACGATATCGCCTGAGAACGTTATTTCTACGGCTTTATTGACCGCTGCAGCAAGATCGCTGACCTGAATACTATCAGCCTTTAAAGCTGCGATTTTTGCACCATCTTTACCAAAGGTAATTAATTGAGTGACGTTATTGAGCGACTCCCTCAGCTCTTTAAAGTCTGAGCCTTTACCGTCTCCGCCAGCAATCAGTACTAAGTCACCTAAATGATCACTTAAGCCATTTAATGCCGCTACAGTTGCACCAACATTAGTCGCCTTAGAGTCATTTATATAGGTAACGCCTTGCTTAATACCCGCCATTTCACAACGATGTTCAAGACCTTTAAAGTTGCTGGCAACCTCGGTCATAAACTTTTTATCAATACCGCAAGCATCGGTTAGTGCCATAGCAGCAAGTAAATTGGCGTGATTATGACTGCCGATTAAACTGACCTCATGCAGATTCATAATTTCACTTTCACCGTGGAAAATCTTGCCATCAGCAATCCCCCAAGCATCGCCTTCAGGTACACCTAAACCAAAGGTATTTTGGTTTGTTGGCTCATCAGGAAATGTCAGTGGGTCATCACGGTTAAACATCACAAAGCGGCTTTGTGGATATAAGCGTAACTTAGCTTCTCTATAAGCATGCAGATCATGATATCTATCCATATGATCTTCACTAATATTAAGGCAGGTTGCCGCCACACAATTTAAGCTAAAAGTGGTTTCCAGCTGAAAGCTAGATAGCTCCAATACAAAAATATCCGCATCGGTTGCCAGTAAATCTAATACTGGAATACCAATATTGCCGCCAACAGCGACCTTTTTACCGGCTGCTTTTAATATGTCGTAAACCAAGGTAGTCACAGTGGTTTTACCGTTTGAGCCAGTAATCGCTACCACGCAAGGTGACTTTTCAGCAACCGCACGGGCAAACAGCTCCACATCGCCAATCACTTCAATACCCATGTCCATCGCCGCGCGAATTTCCGGCGTATCAATAGCGATGCCTGGACTGACAATAATTTGCTGCGCCTGCACTAAAGAGCGGCACATAAAGCCACCAGTAATTAGTTCAACCTCAGGGAACTCTGCTGCCAGAGTATCGCTTCCAGGCGGCGTTCTGCGGCTATCCATCACCAGTGGGGTAATACCTTGGGACATTAAGTAGCGCACAACAGAAATACCTGTTGCGCCTAATCCCAATACGATGTGTGAATAGCATGTTTGCATTGCTAACTACCTTAACTTAAGCGTTGCCAGCCCTAGCATGACTAGGAATAGTGAAATAATCCAAAAGCGCACAATCACTCTTGGCTCCGGCCAACCTTTTAATTCGTAATGGTGGTGAATAGGTGCCATTCTAAAAATCCGCTGACCGCGCAATTTATATGAACCCACCTGTAAAATCACCGACACCGTTTCCATCACAAAAACGCCGCCCATAATCACCAATAACACTTCTTGGCGGACTAACACTGCAATGGCGCCCAATCCTGCACCTAATGCTAATGAGCCTACATCACCCATAAACACTTGCGCTGGGTAGGTGTTAAACCATAAAAACCCTAAACCAGCCCCGACTATCGCGGTACATACAATCACTAGTTCACCAGCATCCGGCAAGTGTGGAATATGTAAATAACTCGCAAACTGTGCATGACCTGATAAATAGGCAATCAATGCAAATGCAGCTGCTACCATAACAGTTGGCATGATAGCTAAACCATCAAGACCATCGGTTAAGTTAACCGCGTTACTGGCACCCACTATGGTGAAGTACGCAAGAACAATATAAAGCAGTCCAAGTTGCGGCATCACATCTTTTAAAAATGGCACCACTAGCTGGGTTTCACCCGGCAGCGTTGCCGAGCTATATAAATAGATGGCTACCGCTAATGCCGCTATGGATTGCGATGCATATTTCCAGCGAGCAATCAGACCTTTAGAGTCTTTTTTTACCACTTTCAAATAATCATCTAAGAAACCAATCGCGCCAAAAGTACCTAATACAAATAGCATGACGATGACATATCGATTTGATAAATCACCCCATAATAAAACACTGACAAATATGCCTGCCAAGATCAGCAAACCACCCATTGTAGGGGTGCCACGCTTACTAAAATGTGACTCTGGGCCGTCATTTCTGACCACTTGGCCAATTTGTAATAACTGCAAACGTTCGATCAATTTAGGACCAAACCACAAGCTGAAAATAAGCCCTGTCATCAAACCTAAGATCGCTCTAAACGTTACATATGAAAAAACATTAAACCCGCTATAAAATTGGGTTAAATACTCAGCTAAATAAGCCAGCATCTACACAAACTCCCCACGCCCATTGGCATCCAACAACACTTCGACTACAGTTTCCATTGCTGCGCTTCGTGAACCTTTAACTAAAATAGTTACCTCACCCGATAACTGATTTACTTTTTTAATCATTGCCTGCGCGACGGATTTTGAATCACTAAAGTGTTCAGAACCAAAGGCTTTGCTGGTTTCAGCGCTTAGCTGTCCGCAACAAAACAAGGCATCAATACCCGCTGATTTGGCTTGTTGGCCGACCTCGGCATGCAAAAGGGCGCTATTGTCGCCCAATTCACCCAAATCTCCCAGCACTAAACATCGAAAACCTCGAGTTTGTTTTAACCAGTTAATCGCAGCGTCCACTGATGTTGGGTTGGCATTGTAACTATCATCAACCAGTAAAATACGCCCCAGCTTGTGCGGCACCATTCGCCCTTTTACTGGCGTTAGGCTTGAAAGCCCGTTAATAATATCTTTGAGGGCGACGCCTAATGCAGTACAAATGGCGCTGGCAGCTAAAGCATTACTGACCTGGTGCTCTCCTGCTAAAGGAAGCTGCACAAAATGGGACTGGCCAGAAACTTCTAAATTAAAGGCATAACAACCACTTGCATCAGCTTTAAGCGCTAATGCTTTAATATCTGCATCTGTGGTGGCTACTTTAGAAAAACGCAGCTGCTTAAATGCGGCTGATTTTTGCGCCATAAACTCAGCAAAGTCATCATCGGCATTGATAATGGCGGTGCCATCTGCGCTGAGGTGGTTAAAGATTTCCGACTTGGCGTGAGCCACGCCTTCAATTGAACCAAAACCTTCTAGGTGTGCATGGCCGATATTATTTACCAGCGCCACCTGAGGCATCACCAAAGATGAAGTATAGTTAATCTCGCCTTGATGATTGGCGCCCAGTTCAAAAACGCCATATTCATGCTCTTGGGTTAATCGCAATAAGGTTAACGGTACCCCGATTTCATTATTAAAATTACCGGCGGTATAAAGCACGCTATGATGCTGGCTTAAAATAGCTGCCACCATTTCTTTTACTGTAGTTTTGCCATTTGAGCCCGTCAAAGCGATGGCTTTAGGGTTTACCTTAGCGCGCACTAACGCGCCGATTTCGCCCATGGCTATTTGGCTATTTGCCACTATAATTTGCGGAATATCAAGCTCAAGCTGACGTTCAACCAATAAGGCTTTAGCGCCATTATCAATGGCGGTTTTTGCAAAGCTATGGCCATCAAAACGTAAGCCTTTTAACGCCACAAATAAGGTATTGGCTTGCATCGCTCGGCTATCACTGCTGACATCATCAATACAAATGTCATCGCCCACGAGCTTGCCATTAAGGGTTTGCGCCAGCTGTGAAAGCATCAGGGCAATCATAAGCGCTCCTTTAATGCCATGTTAGACGTTGGCTGAGTGAGTTCGATAGCCAGTGCTCTTTCATCATATTCAGTTCTGATGCCATTGGCCTCTTGATAGGTTTCATGGCCTTTACCTGCAAGCAACACAATATCGCCTGTTTGAGCCAGTGAAGCCACGGTGTTAATTGCTTTAATGCGATCAACTTGTGTTAGTGCACGCTCAGGAAATGCCAAACCCGCTAATACATCCTCAATAATGGCCGCAGGATTTTCACTACGAGCATTGTCACTGGTGACCATCACAGTATCAGCAAACTGCTCGGCCGCTTGGGCCATTAAAGGCCGCTTGCCTTTATCTCTATCACCGCCACAACCAAAGACACACCAAAGCTTGCCTTTACAATGAATCCGCAGCGCTTTTAACGCTTGTTCGATAGCATCCGGAGTATGGGCATAATCAACTACCAAGGTGGGCCCCTTTGGCTGATTAAAGCGCTCCATGCGACCAGCAACGGGCGTTAATAGTGGCACTAATTCAAGTAACTCTTGCATGTCATAACCTTGCAAATACAAGCCACTTAGGGCTGCCACAAGGTTTGCTAAGTTAAAGTCACCCAATAAAGGCGAAACAATGCGTCCGCGTAGTGCTAAAGTCGTTTTTTGGCTGCTGTGATTATCCAGGTGCGGGTAAACAAAATCACACTGCACACCAGCATCATTGAACTGCATATTGTCAGTATAAAATTGCGCCGTTTTATTGGCGCTAATGCTAAAGCCATAGATGGAATCTGTTGTTAGCTCATCGAACCATTGCTGACCAACACCATCATCAAGATTAATCAAACCATTTTTGACGCAGGAAAAGGTGAACAGACGCTTTTTAGCTGCGCCATAAGCATCCATATCACCATGGTAATCAAGGTGATCACGACTTAAATTAGTAAAAATAGCAGTATCAAAAGGCACGGCTTCCACTCGGCCTTGCACTAAGCCATGACTGGAGACTTCAATGGCGCACACATTGACCCGTTCGGCTTGAAATTGGTGTAATTGACGGATCAAAGTAATGGCATCAGCAGTGGTATTGCCACTATCGATTAATTGACCCCAAACACCATTGCCCAATGTACCCATGACTGCAGCTTTTTGCTGTTTAAGTGATACCAATTGCGCAATAAGCTGGCTAACAGAAGTTTTACCATTAGTTCCCGTAACCCCAATAATCGCCATTGGTGAATGATTAACCGGATACAACTGCGCTGCAACAGCCGAAAGCTGCCGAGTTAATTGAAAAAACGATATCAGCACCGCGCCATTATCTTGGTATTCAACTTGACCATGTTCATCAGGGTTATCGGTATGAATTAACGCCCCCACTGCACCACTTTCAATGGCTTTACTGATAAATTTACGGCCATCAACCTTGTGGCCTGGCAAGGCGACAAATAAACCACCTTGGGATACTTGGCGGCTATCAAGGCTCAGCGTATCCACTGACTCAACGCCAGCATAATGAAACCAGGGTGCTAATAAATCACTAAGCAGCATTATTCAGCCCTCTTAGCAATGGCGGCCAATTTAACTTTTTCTTGTTCATTTAATGGTTCTACATTCAGCATCTGTAACGCACCAGACATAATTTTTGCAAATACGGGGCCTGCCACATCGCCACCGTGATAACGGTCGCCTTTGGGTTCATTAACCACAATAGAAATAGCTAAACGGGGATTATGCACTGGCGCAACCCCGGCAAACAGTGCGACATAATCATCACCGTAACCACCGGCGACAGACTTACGACTAGTACCCGTTTTACCCGCAATAGGATAACCATCAATATGGGCTTTGGTGGCGGTGCCGCCACGTTCAGTTACCCCTAGCATCATTTCCATGACATCTTGGGCGACTTGCTGTGAAATAACTTGTTCACCTTTAGGTGCTTGTTTTAGCTTTAAAATTGATACTGGATACAAGACACCGCCGCTACCTAAAGTGGCATACATTCTGGCTAATTGCAGTGGGGTGGCCGTTAAACCATAGCCATAAGATAAGGTCGCGCGTTCAAAGTCAGACCAACGACGACGATCATGGATAAGGCCGGCGCTTTCACCTGCTAAGTTAATTCCTGAATAATTACCCAAGCCCATTGACTGGTAAGTCCCCAATAATTCTTGCACGGGCATCGATAAAGAGACTTTACTGATCCCCACGTTACTAGACTTAACCAAGATTTTATCTAAGGTCATATTGCCGTAATTAACCGTATCACGCACTTGACGGCCACCAACACGCATCCAGCCTGGTGAGGTGTTAATCATATCATCACGTTCAACAGTGCCCGCTTGCAGCGCAGCTGCGACCACAAAAGGTTTTACAGTGGAGCCCGGCTCAAAAGTATCGGTTAAGGCGCGGTTGCGCATGCGGTGAGATTGTAAGTTTTCTCGAGAATTGGGGTTATATGACGGTGTATTCACCATCGCCAGTACTTCGCCGGTGTGTACATCAAGTACCACCACTGAGCCTGAAGTGGCTTGGTTTATTTCTGTGGCGCGTTTTAATTCGCGATAAGCTAGCTGCTGAATGCGTTGATCGATACTCAAGACTAAATCATTTGAGCTCTCGCCTTCTTCCACCATATCTAAACGCTGTACTACTTTACCATCGCGGGATTTACGGACTTTTTGTTTTGAAGGGGTACCAGTAAGCCAGCTATCGTAAGCACTTTCGATGCCTTCAATGCCTACATCATCAATATTAGTTAAACCCACTAGCTGGGCGGCAGTTTCACCTGCGGGATAATAGCGGCGTGATTCAGACTTTAAATAGATGCCAGCAATTTTCAGTTGCTTGATGTATTCCGCTACCGCAGGGGTCACTTGACGCTTAAGGTAAATAAAGCGCCTTTTAGGGTCGCGCTGCACCTTACTCACAATCTCATCAACTGGCTCATGTAAAATATCTGCCAGCGCTTTCCAGCGGCGCATATCTTTAAATGCATCTTTATCGTGGGATATTTTAGGATCAGCCCACACAGCTCGTACTGGCACACTCACTGCCAGCATTTCACCATTTCTGTCGGTGATTAGGCCGCGCTGTACTTGATTACTGGTGGTGCGTAAGGTGCGCATGTCACTTTCGTGACGTAGTTTTTCAGGCTCAATAATTTGAATATAGGCGGCACGGGCAATTAACGCAGTAAACAGCAGCAGCACAAAACCCACCACAACGAATAGTCGCCATGGGATCAGTTCAGGGTTTAATTTACGTTTAGCTTGTCTGCTCATTATTCCTTTCTCATTGCAGCCTTATAACCACTTCTTCTTTAGGTAGTGGTCGCACCATTTTTAAATCTTTAGTGGCGATCCTTGTCACTCGACTGTGTTCTGACTTAGATTGCTCTTCCAGCAACAAGTTGCGCCATTCAATATCTAAACGATCACGTTCTTGTAATAGCTGATCTAATTGCGAGGTCTGTTTTCGGGTCGCATAGCTGGTATACACCACACTCATCGCATTGCCGACTACAATTAGCGTCAGCAATAATATCCACTTGTGCTGCCAAATATCGGCTAACACAATGCGGGATAAATTGATTGATGACGGTGCCAATATAACCTCAGTAATTAATAATCAAGTCGCTGCGCAACGCGCAACACCGAGCTTCTTGCTCGTGGGTTTTGTTCAATTTCGACATCAGAAGGCTTCATCGCCTTACCAATGGCTTTTAACTTTTTAGATTTATTAATTTCAGCTTCAGTGATGGGCAAGCCATGAGGTACGCTTTCACCTTGGCTATGGCGACGAATAAAGCGCTTCACCATACGATCTTCTAATGAATGGAAACTGATCACCGATAAACGCCCTTCTGGGGCCAGTACCGACACAGCACCTTCAAGGGCTTGATCAATTTGCTCTAATTCACTATTGATATAAATTCTAATCGCCTGGAACACCCGCGTTGCAGGATGCTTATTACGCTCTTTATTTTTAGTAATTCGGGCAATAAGGTCAGCTAAATCTTTGGTTCTTAAAAAGGGTTTTTCATCTCGATCAGCAGCAATACAGCGAGCGATGTGACGCGAGTTTTTCTCTTCGCCATAGGTTTTAAATACCCAAGCCATATCTTCAATTTCAGCTCTCGCTAACCACTGAGCGGCCGTTTGACCCTGGCTGTTATCCATACGCATATCCAATGGACCATCACGTAAAAAACTAAAACCACGCTCAGCATCATCTAATTGCGGTGAAGACACGCCTAAATCCAATAACACGCCATTGATTTTGCCTTTCAAACCTAACTCAGTAACGTATTCGGCCAACTGGCCAAAGCCACCATGCACAATTTGAAAGCGAGGATCATCGGCGAACTGTTTAGCCGCTTCAATGGCTTGCGGATCTCTATCGATGGCAATCAAGCGGCCGTTTTCACCGAGCTGACTCAGCACATGCCTTGAATGACCACCACGACCAAAGGTGCCATCAATATAGATGCCATCCGCTTGGATATTTAAACCATCAACGGTTTCTTGTAGCAGTACAGATAAATGGGCAAATTCTTGGCTCATCAGACTCTTCTTAATTAATTATTTATAATGAAAAATTAGCTAATCTTTCATGGCTAGTGAGATCTTCTGCTTGAATTAGCTGATGACTTTCGTCCATCTGCAACTGCCAAGCGGCTTCATCCCACAACTCAAACTTATTCAGCAAACCCACCAGCATGGTTTTCTTTTGCAGGCTGGCAAATTGTCTTAATGCGGGGGGAACGAGCGCACGACCATTACCATCTAACTCACATTCATGAGCGTGGCCTAATAATCTTCGTTTCATGGATCGTTCAATGTGATTGGTGTCTGACAGCTGCATTAGTTTTGCTTCTATCAGTTCCCATTCATGGATTGGATAAATCAATAAACAAGCTGATTGGATATCAACGGTGATGACGACAATGCCACTGTGCTCAACACGCAAGGATTCTCGGTATCGCATTGGTATTGCGATCCGTCCTTTTGCATCCATATTTATCGCACTGGCGCCCCGAAACACGATCATTAATCCCTATGATTTGTTATTAAAATTCCCACAAAAATCCACAATTCCCCACAACCCTTAAGTTTAGGGACACAACACAAGTATTGTCAAGGGATGAGAAGATTAATTAAATCCAGTTCTGAAGCGGGTTCGCAGCAAATTTGATTTAATTTGTTCTAGGTGGAGGAAAGTGGATTTTATGGGGCTAAATGAACGAAACCATACACATAACAACGACTCTATCGAGTAAAATGTGACTAAAATGTGCTAAAAATTGACCATTATCATCTTAAAATGACAATGCCCACTGTATCAAAGTTATATCTTGTATAATAAATATTCACTCACGATGTGAGAAAAACCAGTTCAACAAATTTTATTGCTGCCTTGCGCTTTTAAACCTAAGCAAATTCCAAACTTTTAATATTGCCTTTACGCTAAAACATCCTCAAACAAGGATGACTGCTGGCGTCATATATTCAAACCAATAGCCGCTCAATTTACAATCAAAACGGCCGATAACAAGATATACTGAATACAGCCTTGAAGGAGGTAATAATGAACCTAGATATTCTTTATGCAGTCACTGCCAGACCACCTAGACAAGTCACCACGCCCAAAAAAGAGGTGAAAAAAGTCACTGACTCAGCCGTTATCAGTGCTGATAGTCATGAAGCGCCGCAAACACAATTGCCACCAGCGCCATTAACCAGAAAACAGCTTACTCAAACCAACAACACCGATGATGCAAACCCGCCCACTAACGACGATACAAACTTCAAGCATATTGATATTGAAATTTAATCGTTTACCAGTGATTTAAAAATACACTTTATCCAATTGTTTGCCTAACCGCTTTTTTCCATCCGCGATACAAATCCTGACGACAGCTATCATCCATTGCTGGTGAAAAATGCTTATCAGCCACGGCAATGTTTTGTAACTCTTCTGTAGACTGCCAAAAGTTAACCGCAAGACCTGCTAAAAAGGCTGCTCCCATGGCTGTGGTTTCAGTCACTTGCGGACGGATCACATCAACATTGCTGATGTCGGCTTGGAACTGCATTAAAAACTCATTTGCCACTGCGCCACCATCAACGCGGATTTGTTTAAGTTCGACCCCTGAGTCTTGTATCATTGCCTCGAGTAAATCCTTGCTTTGATATGCAATGGCTTCTAACGCTGCGCGAATAATATGGCTACGATTAACCCCGCGGCTAAGTCCGACAATCGCGCCTCTGGCATCCGCTTCCCAATACGGAGCGCCCAAGCCGACAAAGGCTGGTACTAAATATACCCCATTGGTGTCGTCCACTTTATTGGCAAAGTATTCAGTGTCATGAGCATCTTGGATCAAGCCCATTTCGTCCCGCAGCCATTGGATCACCGCGCCGCCCATAAATACTGCCCCTTCAAGGGCATAGTTAACCTTTAAATCAGCGCCTATAGCAATGGTGGTTAATAGGCCATGATCCGATACCACTGCCTTATCACCGGTGTTCATCAGTAAAAAACAGCCTGTGCCATAGGTATTTTTGGCCATTCCAGGTTCAAAACATAATTGACCAAATAATGCCGATTGCTGATCCCCTGCCATACCCGCCACGGTAATATCGCCACCGACAATGCTGGTTGAACCGTAGACCGCACAAGAGGGTTTCACTTCAGGTAACATCGAAGCCGGAATACCAAAGGCCGTTAATAACTTGTCATCCCACTGCTGCTGATGGATGTTAAACAACATGGTCCGTGAGGCGTTGGTGGGTTCAGTAACATGTACTTTGCCTTTTGTGAGCTTCCACACCAGCCAGGTATCTATGGTGCCAAATAACAACTCACCGGCCTCGGCCTTTTCTCTTGCACCTTCAACATTATCTAGAATCCACTTGATTTTTGAGGCGGAAAAGTACGGGTCGAGCACCAAGCCTGTGGCGGATTTAATATAAGCTTCATAACCATCGGCTTTGAGTTGCTGGCATATACTTTGGCTGCGACGACACTGCCACACAATGGCGTTATAAATCGGCTTGCCGGTTTTTTTATCCCACACTACGGTGGTTTCACGTTGGTTGGTGATGCCCATAGCGGCAACATCATCACCGCTAATAGCTGCTCGAGATAGCACTTCAATCAATGATGAACTTTGAGATGACCAAATCTCCATTGGATCATGCTCGACCCAACCGGCCTGAGGATAAATCTGGGTAAACTCACGCTGCGCTACCGCAACCATGTTGGCTTTATGGTCAAATACAATGGCACGAGAGCTGGTTGTGCCTTGATCTAATGCAATAATGTATTTCTTAGCTTGCATATCACTATCTCATATTATTTATTTTAGTTTGTTCACATAAACTGAAAGTAGTGAATCAACTACCCGTTTATTTATGTGATTTATCATGCTTTACATTGCAATGCTTGTGCTGTCATCACAGTTATAAGGGTTTATTCTACCTAGACATGCTATGTCACTTTGGGGTAAAGCCAGTAAGCACCTAATAACTTAGCATATGACGATGGCTTTACTTCATACTTTGGCTTGTCAAATATAGCTGGCGTATCGATATTAGTCTTATGATTTTCAAATAACAAAAAGCCCCGCAATTGCGAGGCTTTAAATGTATTAATAATACTGTCGACTACATTTTGTAGCTAAACTGCACACCTGCTAACCACACATCGGCTTCAACATCACCGCTGTAGTTCACAGACGCTAAACCTAATAAGTCTTGAGTCTCATCAATTGGTGCATCACCAATGCCTTTGATGTAAGTGATGGCAAAATCAACCGTAAGGTTTTTACTGGCTTGATAACCCGCACCGGCACTAAACCATAAACGATCTGAATCTGGGATTGTTGTTGAACGGTATTCGTCTTGCGCAGCACCTTGATCTAGTGCCATACCGCCACGAACTAACCACTTGTCATTGAGCTGGTAAGTGGTACCTAGTGCAAAGCGCCAGTTATCTTTGAAGTTTTCTTCTTTAACTAAATCAGACTCCAATGGTAAACCCGTTGTTGAGTCAATTGGCTTAGTTTCGCCAGGGAAGTATGCTACCAACTCATCAAAAACACTCCACTGAGTCCAGTTAACGCTGGCGTGCATGGCCCAGTTTTCAGTTAATTGGTGATGAGATGCAAGCTCTGCAAATGCAGGGATCTCAATCGGTAAGTAACCTTCAATACTAACATTTTGACCACCGTCATAAAGTAGCCCAGACGCATGGCCGTCCAGTTCTAGCTCTACCCCACTGTGATAAGCAAAACCTAAACGGTGCTTGTCATTAATCTGCCAGCTAGAACCAATTTTCCAACCGATGGCAATATCATCACCTTCCATGTACTTAAGACTTGTGCCAGCAGCCGGAAGCATAGGTGCTAAATCAGGCAACTGAGCTTTAATACCATCAATCCAACCTGGCATTGATGCGCCAACATTACCTTCACCGTAAACAATACGCAGACCCGCACCAATGCTAACCGCATCATTGATTTTATAGCCAATGTTTGGGTTAAATTCTACGGTGGTGATTGCAGTATCATCACCAAATATCGCTGCTGAATGAGTTGCATCCAATTCTGTCGCTAAACCGTAATTTGAATGAAAAGCCAGGCCCCACGTCCAGTTATCGTTTAACTGATTCGAGTAATAAAAATTTGGGATAAGTGCATCACCAGCAAAATCAATGGCGTTGCTCGGGATCACGATAGGGTCACCGCTCAAATGAAGATTAACATCACCCAGCACATCGACATTAGGCATAATATAAATAGCACCTGCAGATAATTGGCGACCTTCAAGGTAAGTCAACATGGCAGGGTTTTTAGTTTGGGCGCCAGCATTATCTGCCATCGCAGCTTCACCAGCAAAAGCACGGCCTAAACCTGTAGAAGAATATTCAGCTAATTGAAAGCCTGCTGCACTTACTTGAGTCGTTGCCCCTAAAAGCATGGCGCTTACTGCCACGGTTAATAATTTCTTTTTCATCATTTGTCCCCGGGTATGCAAATTTATTATTTGCTTAATCTCTTACATCATTAGAGCAATAGCTCAATTTGAAATCGGGGCAAGTGTACTGATGCAGAATATATTTACAACTAAATGCCTAAAAACAGAAGAAATAACTACCTTTTCGGTGTTTGCAATATTTTTAAGTGATAAGGATCACACACCAAGCGAGAAAAAAGCGTCAATTACACTAATTGATTCGCTGAAGCATATTAAAAATAGTTAACCAAAATATTTTTAATATTGATATTCAATAACTTACTAAAGAATATACAACTCACAAACCTGCGCTGAATTTTATAGTTTTTTTAACTACCGATATAAACCGCCAAATCTTATGAATAAATAAACCAATAAATACAATGTGATATATAGTAAATTATTGTTGAGACACATAAAAAAGCCTTCTAGGGTTAGCTAGAAGGCTTTATTTAATACCACGTTGGTACAAGTGTAAGCTTAAATGTTAATCGCCAATGTTGAACTTACAATTGACTCGTCACTCTTACATCAGCCACGCCAAGCAGGAATATTGGCTTCATAGTCGCTAATTGCCGCAGCAAATTCCAGCGTTAAGCCGATGGCATCTAAACCATTAAGCAGCTTGTGCCTTGCTGACTCTGCCAATGAAAAGCTAAATGTACTGCCTTGTGGTGACGTTACAGTAAGAGCTTGCAAATCAACACTGATTTCAGCTCCTTCTTGAGCATCAACTTCAGCCATTAATTGGCTCACTTCCGCTGCGGTTAACTTCACAGGTAATAAGCCATTGTTAATGGAGTTACCGTAAAAAATATCTGCAAAACTTGGCGCGATAATCACCCGTAGCCCAAAGTCAGCTAATGCCCACGGTGCATGTTCTCGACTTGATCCACAGCCAAAGTTTTCTTGTGCTAGCAATATAGACGCGCCTTTATAACGCGGTAAGTTAAGTGAAAAAGTCGGGTTAGGCTGCTCGCCCGCGTCATCTAAATAACGCCAATCATGAAATAAGTGCACCCCAAAACCATCACGAGTGACTTTTGATAAAAATTGCTTCGGGATAATTTGGTCGGTATCAATATTTGCGCTATCTATTGCAACCGCTAAACCCGTATGTGCTGTAAAAGCTTGCATCTGTTTCTCCTAGTGGGTTGGCAATTAATAAGGCTTACGAATATCAACAAAGTGACCGGCAATCGCTGCAGCTGCAGCCATAGCAGGGCTCACTAAGTGAGTTCGACTGCCACGCCCTTGGCGACCTTCAAAGTTACGATTACTAGTAGATGCACAGCGATCGCCAGCCTCTAAACGGTCATCGTTCATTGCCAGGCACATTGAGCAACCAGGCAAGCGCCATTCAAACCCTGCCTCTAGGAATATTTTATCTAAACCTTCCGCTTCTGCTTGCAGTTTCACCTGTCCAGAACCCGGTACCACAATAGCGGTGACGCCTTCGGCCACTTTACGGTTTTTAGCATGATGGGCTGCGGCACGTAAATCCTCAATACGGGAGTTAGTACATGAGCCAATAAAGACTTTATTAACCGCAATATCCACCATATTGGTGCCAGAAGTCAGGCCGATATACTCAAGCGCTTTTTCCATGCTGTCACGCACAGTTGCATTGGGCTCAGACTCAGGGTTAGGCACTTGTGCATCAATAGATACCACTTGGCCTGGATTAGTGCCCCAAGTTAACTGCGGCGCGATTTCTGCAGCTTCAAGTACCACTTCGGCATCAAATACTGCATCAGCATCCGTTTTAAGTGCGGTCCAATCTGCAACTGCTTGCGTCCAAGCATCAGCTTTAGGGGCAAATTCACGACCTTCAAGATAATCAAAAGTAGTTTGATCAGGTGCGACCATGCCAGCTTTGGCGCCCATTTCAATGGCCATATTACATAAGGTCATGCGCCCTTCCATTGATAAAGCTTCAATGGCTTCGCCGCAAAACTCAACCACGTAACCGGTACCGCCATCCATACCCAAACGGCCAATGATAGCCAATACAATATCTTTAGCCGTAATGCCCTCAGCCACATGACCACGGACTTCAATTTTCATGGTTTTAGCTTTTAACTGACGTAACGTCTGGGTGGCTAACACATGCTCAACTTCAGAGGTGCCAATACCAAATGCTAATGCGCCAAAAGCGCCGTGGGTTGCTGTATGTGAATCACCACAAACAATCACAGTACCGGGCAAGGTAATACCAAGCTCTGGCCCCATGACATGGACTATGCCTTGATTTGGATGATGGATGTCATATAGCTTCACGCCAAATTCTTTACAATTTTGCGCTAGGGTTTCCACCTGAATACGCGCCATTGGGCTCATGGCATCAAGGCTAGCACTTAAGGTCGAAATATTATGATCCATAGTGGCAAAGGTTTTTTCAGGGGCGCGTAATTTACGACCCGCTGTTTTTAAACCACTAAAAGCCTGTGGTGATGTCACTTCATGAACCAAGTGACGGTCAACATAAACAATCGGCGCTTCTGAGTCAGGTGATGCGACAATATGGGCATCCCATACTTTCTCATATAAGGTTTTTGCTGCCATTAGACACCTTCCTTAATAGCATTAGCGATATAGTCACCCATTTCACTGGTTGATTTTGCATTATGACGCTCATCGCTACTTAATAGCTCACCAGTTAAATAGCCAGCTGATAAGGCTTTACCTACTGCGCGTTCTATCGTACTCGCGGCATCTTCAAGTTTTAAGCTATGACGTAGTAATAAGGCTGCAGATAGAATTTGCGCCACAGGGTTAGCAATGCCTTGGCCTGCGATATCAGGTGCACTGCCACCAGCAGGTTCATACATACCAAAACCACTGCTGTTAAGGCTTGCTGAAGATAATAGCCCCATTGAGCCGGTTAACATGGCAATTTCGTCTGACACTATGTCACCAAATAGGTTCGAACACAGCATCACATCAAATTCATTTGGGCGACGTAATAATTGCATGGTGGCATTGTCGATGTAGATATGTTCAAGCTCCACATCAGGGTAGTCTTTAGCCACTTCTTCAACCACTTCACGCCATAACACTGAACAGGCTAATACGTTAGCTTTATCTACTGAGGTGACTTTTTTGCGGCGACCTTGAGCAGACTGAAACGCAATTCGGGCAATACGCTCTATTTCACGACGGCTATAGCGCATGGTATCGAAGGCTTCTTCATCCAGGCCTTCGCCTTGACGACCTTTTGGCTTACCAAAGTAAATGCCACCCGTTAATTCACGCACACATAACACATCAAAGCCACGTGAAGATATATCACTTCGCAATGGTGACATATGTTCAAGCCCTGCGTGTAATTTTGCCGGACGTAAATTACAAAACAGTTCAAAGTGACCACGTAGCGGTAATAATGCGCCACGCTCTGGCTGATCATTGGGGGCTAAGTTTTCCCACTTAGGCCCGCCAACACTGCCGAATAAAATGGCATCTGAGGCTTCACAGCCTTTTAAGGTTGCATCAGGCAGCGGGCAACCATGGTTATCAATGGCAATACCACCCACATCGTACTCAGCATATTCAATGTCCAGCGCAAATCGGGCTTCAACTTCATTAAGCACTTTACGTGCCTCAGCCATGACTTCTGGCCCAATACCATCTCCGGCCAATACAGCTATTTGATAACTCATACTCCACCTAACTCCCTTTCTTTATGAATCTGTTGTTTAAAATCAGCCACTTTATCGGCGCGATAGGTTAAGTTCATGACATGAACTAACGCTTGAGCCGATGACTCGACAACATCTGTTGCCAAGCCGACACCATGGAATGTTTGCTGATTGTATTCAGCTGTAATATCCACTTGGCCTAAGGCGTTTTGCCCTTCGCCTTTAGCGCTTAATTTGTAATTAGTAATATTGATGCTGCGACCAGTTGCACGGGCAATAGCATTGTATGCTGCATCGACTGGGCCATTACCGGTTGCCGCTTCGGTTATTTCTTTGTCATCAACCACTATACGCACCGTGGCAGTGGCTACACCTTCAGTTGAATCTGAGTGCACCATTAAATGTTGCAGTGAGTACTTATCATCATCTTGAGATTGCGCTTCGATAAACACTAAGGCTTCAAGATCATAATCAAATACCTGGCCTTTTTTATCTGCCAATTTCAAAAACTGATCGTAAAGACTGTCCATATCATAATCGGTTTCTTTATAGCCCATTTCTTCCATGCGGTGCTTAATCACGTGGCGACCTGAGCGCGAAGTCATATTCAAGTTATTACGATTAAGGCCAATGCTTTCAGGCGTCATGATCTCATAGGTATTTTTAGCTTTTAGCATGCCATCTTGGTGAATACCCGATGAATGCGAAAATGCATTAGTCCCCACTACCGCTTTATTAGCCTGAATCGGCATATTACATAGCTGGCTTACAAGGGATGAAGTGCGGTGAATTTCTTTGGCATTAATGTTGTTTTCAAGCCCGAGTAAATTCTTGCGGGTTGCCAAAATCATCGCTATTTCTTCTAATGAACAATTACCAGCGCGCTCACCAATACCATTAACCGTACATTCAATCTGGCGAGCACCATGCTCAACAGCAGTAATTGAGTTCGCTACCGATAAACCTAAATCATCATGACAATGCACCGAAATCACCGCTTGATCGATATTCGGCACTCGGTTAAATAAGGTTTGAATAATGCCGCCAAACTCACTTGGGACGGTGTAACCCACGGTATCTGGGATATTAATGGTTCTAGCACCCGCTTTAATAGCTTCTTCTACCATACGGCAAAGGTTATCAATGGGGGTACGCCCAGCATCTTCACAAGAGAACTCAACATCGTCAGTAAAGCGGCGGGCATATTTAACCGCACTCACTGCCATTTCTAATACGTCATCAAATGAACGCTTTAATTTGCTTTCAACGTGAATGGTTGAGGTTGAAATAAAGGTATGAATTCGAAACTGATCAGCAACAGATAATGCTTGCGCTGCGGCATCGATATCTTTTTCTAATGCACGAGATAAGGCACACACTCGGCTATTTTTAATGGTTTTTGCAATGGTTTGCACTGACTGAAAATCACCAGGCGATGACACAGGAAAGCCCACTTCCATAACATCAACACCTAAACGCTCAAGAGCCAATGCAATTTGCAGCTTTTCTTTAACCGTTAAACTGGCTGCTAACGCCTGCTCGCCGTCTCTTAATGTGGTATCAAATATTATGACTCTATCGGACATCTTTTTCTCCATCGAACCTGGTTATTCACGTTAAAGTTTGTTCGCTTTGCTAATGGATTTGAGTGCTTTGCTCATTTAGTTCATTAGACTTTTTGTTTGTTATATAAATCAATCAGAGGCAGAAACAAAAAACCCCGCGGCTATTAGCGCGGGGTTTGTGAATACTAGTAAACTTATTTAGCTTGTAACACAAAGGACTCCGCGCAAATATTGCGTAAGAGAAGAAGGAGACCCAGTAAAATGTTACCACTATAAATATTCATTTTATTTAACTAATTATTCTGCGATTAATTTATCTATACCCACTTTTTATCCTGACCAGCTGGCTGTGTCAACCCCAATTTATTCATCTTTTGTGCAACACTGCAGCTTAAAAGCCTGATTTACTCATCGCTTTTAAGCACAAATAAATCCCCACATGCCCGTACACTGCTGTTTACACGTAATTTATCGTTTATTTTTGACTTTATTAATATGCAAAAAAATGGATTTGAAATTTCTAATATTAATCTGTTTAAAGGAAGGCTTTAGTTATATCTAAGCACAAAGAAGCTTAGCTCTTTACGAGGCTAAGCGAGGAAGATAAACCATGACATGCTTGTTTTAAAATGCAAACAGACTAGGGCAATCAAAGCCATCAAATGATTAGGTAGGAGTGTTTATAAGGAACTAGAACCAGCATTAGCGGCTAAGTAGTCACCGCCAATGCTGCAGATAAGCAGGTTAAGCTAAAGCAATTAACATAGCCTTGAAGGCGAGTGAGTTAATTCTCAATCAAATACTGACTAATTTCATCAAGAAAATCACCGCCGAAGCGACTTAGCTTTCGCTCACCGACACCATTTACTGCCAGCATTTCACCGGCACTGGTGGGCACCATCGCCGCCATTTCCGCTAAGGTGGCATCATTGAACACCAAGTATGGTGGCACATCATGTTTTTCAGCCAGTTCACGACGCAGTAGCTTGAGCCTGGCAAACAATTTACGATCATATTGCTGCGGTGCACGTGATGAACTGGTGCGGCGCTTAGTAGTCACTAATTGAATGCGAGGTTCAGCTAGCTGTAAGCTGGCTTCCCCGCGTAATATTGGTCGTGCTGATTCATTTAGCTTTACTGAAGAGCCGCGAGTAATATCTTGGCTAGCTAAACCTAAATGAATAAGTTGCCTAATCACACTGAGCCAATATTCATGACTGTGATCTTTACCAATGCCCCAAGTGGACAGCTTGTTATGGCCGCGATCCATCACGTTGGCAGCTTTTGAGCCCCGCAATACATCAATGACTTGGTTAACACCGAAATATTGATTGAGTCTAAAAATGCACGACAGCACTTTTTTGGCATCTTCGCTGCCATCATAACGCTTAGGAGGGTCGAGACAAATATCACAGTTACCACAAGGTTTTGAGCCACTTTCATCAAAGTAATGCAGTAATACTTGTCGACGGCAGGTTTGCGCTTCAGCAAAGGCTGCCATGGTATTCATTTTATGTAATTCAACGTCTTGCTGTGGGCCAGGTTCTGATTGCTCAATCAAGTGCTTAACGCGGCCTATATCGGCAGGATCAAACAACATATAAGCTTCGGCATCTAAACCATCACGGCCGGCGCGGCCTGTTTCTTGATAATAAGACTCTACACTTTTGGGGATATCGTAATGCACCACAAAGCGGACGTTGGATTTGTTAATCCCCATACCAAATGCCACAGTGGCGACCACAATATCGATTTTGTCTTTTAAAAACTTATCTTGAATCGTGCCGCGCTCTTGTTGGGTCATCCCCGCATGATAAGCAGCGGCGCTGAAACCTTGCAGTTTCAAACGATCGGCAACTTCATCGACTCGTCTACGGCTACTGCAATAAATGATGCCATTACTGCCTTTTTGTAACTGTAAAAACTGCTTAAGCTGATTAGCCGCATTAAGCTTTTCAACTACGGTATAGCGAATATTGGGGCGATCAAAACTGGATAATAAACAAAAAGGACTGATTTGTAGGCGCTGACAAATACTTTCACGGGTGGCCTGATCGGCCGTTGCCGTTAATGCCATCAGTGGTACATAGGGGAATAACTGCTTTAGTTGACCAAGAGCGGCATATTCAGGTCTAAAGTCATGACCCCACTGACTAATACAGTGAGCCTCATCAATGGCAAATAATGATATCTGCAATTCTTCCATTCGCTCAATAAAATCAGGCCGTAGCAAACGCTCTGGTGATACATAAAGCAGTTTAATTTCACCTTTGTGTAAACGTTTTAGAATCTCAACGGTTTCATCGCGAGGCAAAGAAGAATTCAAATAAGCGGCGGCAACGCCTGACTGAGTCAAGCTATCAACCTGATCTTTCATTAATGAAATCAGCGGCGATACCACAATGGTTAATCCTGGAAGCACCAAAGCCGGTAATTGATAACACATGCTCTTACCACCACCCGTAGGCATAATCACTAGGGTATCTTGGCCACTTAAGGTCTGCTCAATGATCTCACGCTGACCTTCACGAAAGTCACGATAACCAAAAATTTGCTGTAATTGCTGTCCAAGCACATCCTCAACAACAGGAGTTGCAGAAACAATAGCTTGCGCTGGAACTTGAGACTCGACTGGGCTAGAAATAAGATTATCCATCAATAAGGCTTGAGATCTGATGCAGCATTTTAAAGCACTGAGCCGCTTATGTCTGCACACAAACAACAACTGCTCAAATATGCAGCATTGATTTTAGCAAGGCTATTAGGCTAGATTAAATACTCTACAATAATAACAATAGAGAATAGACCGCATATGACCACTGACGTCCAACTGCAAGCATTGAAGCAAGTTGCTGAAATATTTGACCAACATGTGCCATTTCATAATTTATTAGGCTTAGAGATTAAGCGCTATGATGAGAGTGGTGTTGAAGTGATGATTAAAATGAAGCCTGAGCTTATTGGTAATATTCATCAAAATATTTTACACGGCGGAGTGACGGCAACCTTGCTCGATGTAGTTGGCGGGCTGACCTGTTTTGCCGGCTTAGTATCAAGCAGAGACGACTGGACCTTGGAGCAATTACAACAACGTCTAACCACCTTAGGCACTATTGATATGCGGGTTGATTTTTTGCGCCCTGGACGTGGAGAAATATTTACTGGCACTGGTTGCGTCATTCGTTCAGGCAATCGGGTGTCAGTCTGTCGCATGGAATTACATAACGAACAAGGTACCCATATCGCCTTCGGTACTGGGACCTATATGGTGGGTTAACTCATTAGGACTAAATCCATAAAAAACGAACATAAACATAAACTTAAAACATCTTAGCTTGCCGATTTATACCAACTGCGATAATGCTGAGGCTAATTAGTGGATCTTATTGAAAAATGATCCAGCTATTAGCTTGAGAGATCGGCAAAGGCAACCTACAATCGCCCTCTCTTTGTCAGTTGTTTGTGGAAATTCATGCAAGATATTGAAACACGTAAAGGCATTATCCTCGCCATTTGTGCTTATTGCTTATGGGGCATAGCACCACTGTATTTTAAATTACTGGCTGATGTGTCAGCCTTCGAAATCTTGGCTCACCGCGTGGTGTGGTCCTTTATCTTTATCATCATTTTAATGCAGTTTATTGGCGGATTTTCACGCCTAACACTGTTATTGAAAAAGCCAAAACAATTACTGGTGTTGGCGCTGACCTCGGTACTGATTGCACTTAATTGGCTGATTTTCATTTGGGCGATCAACAACGGCCACATGCTCGATGCCAGTTTAGGTTATTTCATTAATCCACTATTTAACGTATTGCTTGGAATGGTATTTTTATCTGAGCGGTTACGAAAATTACAGTGGTTTGCGGTGGCGCTTGCCTGTATCGGGGTGCTCATCCAGCTCATCTCCTTTGGCTCTATCCCATTGGTGTCTTTAGCGCTGGCAGCATCATTTGGTTTTTATGGTTTATTACGTAAAAAAGTCAACATTGATGCTAAAGCGGGTTTATTGGTTGAAACCGCTATTTTACTGCCTGTGGCATTAGCTTATTTAGCCCTAACGCTTGATACCGCATCGGCAAATATGCTCACTAACGATATTGGAATGAACTTAACCTTAGTGGCCGCAGGTATTGTTACCACCATTCCACTATTGTGCTTTGCAGGGGCAGCCATTCGTATCCCATTATCCATGCTGGGTTTTTTCCAGTATATTGGCCCAAGTATCATGTTCATGTTGGCAATATTTTTATTCAAAGAGCCTTTTGATATTGAAAAAGGGGTCACATTTGGCTTTATTTGGAGTGCATTAGTGTTGTTTACCGCTGATATGGCGCTGCAGCGCCGTCGCCGCTTAAAGCAAAGCTAATAGCTATCGCCTTTTCAATGCTTCATTGCCGCAATGGCTTTCATTGCGGCCTCGTTATCCTCTAGGGTTACTAGCATTACATAGCCTCTAGTGGTTGGCAGTAGCAAGGCATCGTCCCTTGTGAGTGACACCAGCGCCTTATCGCCGTTTTTAAGGGTAAACCATCCTAGTGAGTATCCGGCAATGCCTATGCCGTTTGTACGCCACTGTGGCGTTAATTCTAATTCAGTTGTTAAGTCCACTACTCTCACTTGCTGCCAAAGTAATTCATCCGTGTTGAAATCCTGACTGTAAAGGGGGATCGATAACGTCAAAGGCTTATTGTCAGGCTTTAGCGTCAACTGGCTACTATTGGTTTAATACAGGGTCCATGAGAACAGCATAAACAGGAATAAAATAATCCCGTAGCTAACATACAACGCAGTGCTCGGTAATTTCTTTACCCAAATCAGCGCCGTTAGCCCTACTAACCCAACCAGCACCCCGACAAAATTGAACATGCCGTGACTGCTTAATCCTGCTAATGCTATTTCAGTCATTTTTCCTACTTAGTGATGTGTTTTTATAAGGATACATCTTTATTCATTTTTCAATATTATCATAATCTTCATAACATGCTGACCGGCATAGTTTTATCACCCCAAATCTTGCCTAAAAATCAGTAACCATGATGAGTTAACATCTGAAATACACAAAAATGCCACCGTAAAGTAACCTCCACGGTGGCATTGCTATAACGGCACAATCGCAATACAGCTTACAAGTCCAACGCCAGAACTTTTGAATTGCGTTGGAAGTTATACAGCTTCTTTTTTGCGTTAGGCAGCTGTTCAACATCAACAATATTAAAGCCGAACTCCAAGAACCAATGAATACTGCGGGTGGTTAAGGCAAACAGTTTCGAATAACCTCGAACCCGTGCTTGGCCAATAATATTGTTCAGCAACACACTGCCTCTGTCAGCATCACGATAGTCTTGATGCACCACTAAACAGGCAAACTCACCGGCATTGTCTTCTTCAAAGGGATATAACGCCGCGCAGCCAATGACTAAGCTATCGCGCTCAATCAACATAAACTGCTCAATTTCCATTTCCAGCTGCTCACGGGAGCGGCGCACTAGCACCCCTTGCTCCTCTAATGGGCGAATAAGGTCTAATACTCCACCGATATCGCCAATGGTGGCGCGTCTTAAGCGCTCAGCGCTTTCAGTAACAATTTGGGTACCAATACCTTCACGGGAGAACAACTCTTGTAGCAAAGTGCCATCTTCAAGGTAGCTCACCAAGTGACAACGTGGAATGCCATTACGACAAGCATCAATACTGGCCTTTAAAAATGCCATGGTGCCCACACAGGATTTACCCGCCGTTTGCATTTCATCCAAGATGGACTGCGCGCCATTTGGCATCAGCTCAGCAATCACCTCGCCGTCTTTGCCCAAAATGCCGTGGGTATTACTAAAACCAATAATTTTGTCGGCTTTAAGCTTTATAGCCACTTTGGTGGCCACTTCTTCGGCGGTTAAGTTAAAACATTCGCCAGTGACAGAAACCGCAATAGGCCCCATCAATACAATACAATTTTTTTCCAGCTGGCGTTCAATACCTTGAGTATCAATACGACGCACTTTGCCCGTTAGGCAAAAATCCACCCCGTCATCGACTCCCAAAGGCTGAGCAATAACAAAGTTGCCACTGACAAGGTTGATTTGTGCATTTTGCATTGGGGTGTTGCCAAGGCTCATTGACAGCCTTGCTGTAATATCAAATTGCACTGAGCCTGCAACTTGTTTAATCACTTTTAATGAGTCTTCATCAGTAATGCGCACGCCGTTGTGATAACTCGGTTCAATACCCGCACTGTGCATGGCGCTATCAATTTGCGGCCTTGCGCCGTAGACCAACACCACTTTAATCCCTAAGGAGTGCAACAAGGCGACATCGTTTAAGATGCCTCTAAATTGATTATGCAGCAGGGCTTCGCCGCCAAGCATGACAACAAAGGTTTTTCCGCGATGAACATTAACGTATGGCGCTGAATGGCGGAAACCATCAACCAGCTCTGTGGTTCTTAAAGGCACATTAACCCCTAAACAAATAATCAATCAGAACAGTCAGTGATAAAACCACCAACAAATATAATTACGCAATAATATTGCATTTAAATTCACTTTAAAAGCATTTTATCGCATTAGTAATAGTTTTAGACCATAAATAGTGCCTATAAAGCAGTAAATAAGCTCACATAACCGCCAAATAGTTCAAATGGCGTTTATGCATAAGGCGGCAATATAGCGTCAATAAGTGAATAATGAAGACAAAATAAGCGTAACGACCTCTATCACTGTAAGGCGTTGTTTATAAAGCAAGAGAAAAGCATAACTGATTGAAATTGATAACGCGGAGATCTGGATTACATTTTTGACAGGCAAAAAAAAAGCCCCATAAAGGGACTTTTTTAAAAGAACAAAATCAATTACTTGATTTTAGCTTCTTTGTACATAACGTGCTGGCGAATAACTGGATCAAATTTCTTGATTTCCATTTTTTCAGGCATGTTACGTTTATTTTTTTCAGTAGTGTAGAAGTGACCAGTTTTAGCACTAGATACTAATTTGATCTTCTCACGATTACCTTTAGATTTAGCCATTTTCTATTATACCTTCTCGCCGCGGGCACGAAGTTCTTTAACAACAACTTCAATACCTTTTTTGTCGATGATACGGATACCTTTGGTAGATACACGTAGTTGCACGAAGCGTTTTTCTTCTTCTAACCAAAAACGGTGGTTTTGTAGGTTAGGTAAAAAACGACGACGAGTCGAATTTTTAGCGTGCGAACGGTTGTTACCAACCATAGGCTTCTTGCCAGTAACTTGGCATACTCTTGACATGTCAATCTTCTCCAAAAACAATTTTAAAACGCTCGAGCATTTATGTGCCTCGTGTGGCCGTCGCCCGAGGCACAAAGAGGGCGCATTTTATACACGATAACAAAAATAAGGTCAAGCGTTGTTTAATTTATCCACCCGCGTTCAGCAAAAGAAACTATCTCCTGATCGCCTACAACCATATGATCTAAAAGAGAAACATCGATAGTAGATAAGGCTTTTTTTAATCTGTCAGTAATTTGCCGATCTGCCTGACTTGGCTCTGCAATGCCAGACGGGTGATTATGACACACTATGACTGCCGCAGCTTTTTTTTCCAACACCAAGCTCACCACTTCACGTGGGTAGACTGATGCAGAATTAATCGTTCCGCGGAATAATTCTACAAATTGAATCACTCTATGTTGGCTATCCAACAATAGTAATGCAAACACTTCATAGGATCGGTCTGCTAATTGTCTCATTAAATAGTCCCGAGTTAAATCAGGATTTACCAAAATTTGCCCTCTACGCAGATTTTCTTGCGAAATTCGCTTAGAAATCTCCGATGCCGCCTGTAATTGGGCATATTTTACCGGCCCAACACCCGACAATTGGCAAACTTGACTACGCGGTGCACAAAATAAAGCCCTTAATCCGCCAAACTGACCAATCATATCTCGGGCAAGATCGACCGCATTTTGACCTGCTATGCCATTTCGCAGTAAAACCGCCAGTAACTCGGCATCCGATAAATGCCCTGCACCTAAATGTAATAATTTGTCTCTTGGCCCTTCTCCTTCAGGCCAGTCTTTAATCGCCATAAACACTCCTTGTTTAATGTCATCCGTGGTGGGGGCACTCATACTTGTATGAGTAAGTTATAGATAGTGGGTAGCAATAACTTTTTGTAAATAGCGAGTTGTGACCCTTAGTTGTTGTGACCCTTAGCACATCATTATGGTCTATATTTTTAATTTCGGATCATCATCCTTATTTAGATTGTGATATCTTAGCCGCAATATCGCGATGAGCAGGATTGAGCAAAACATGCTGACAAATAAAAAAGTCCTTCTAGGCATAGGTGGTGGTATTGCTGCCTATAAAAGTGCCGACTTAATACGCCGCCTTAAAGAGCGCGGTGCTGATGTTCGTGTGGTCATGAGCCAAAGCGCCATGGAGTTTATTACCCCACTGACAATTCAAGCGCTATCAGGTCATCCTGTGGCCTCAGATTTACTCGATCCAGCAGCTGAAGCCGCAATGGGACATATTGAGCTCGCCAGATGGGCTGATGTGGTTATCGTCGCACCAGCGACCGCTAACCTCATTGCGCGTATTAATGCAGGTATGGCAGATGAACTGTTAACCACCACCTGCCTTGCTACTGAATCGCCAATTATCGTTTGCCCAGCCATGAACCAGCAAATGTATCGCAACCTTGCAACCCAAGAGAACCTTGCCAACATTAAACGTAAAGGCATCACCGTTTGGGGGCCTGCCAGTGGCGATCAAGCTTGTGGCGAAGTCGGCCCAGGTCGAATGCAAGAGCCCTTGGCCATTGCTGAGCAACTGGTGCAGTATTTCGCCCCAGCTGAAAAACCATTAAACGGTTACAAATTGATCCTGACTGCGGGCCCAACCCGTGAAGCAATCGATCCGGTTCGATACATCTCTAACCATAGCTCAGGTAAAATGGGCTTTTCATTAGCCGCAGCCGCAACCCAAATGGGTGCTGAAGTCACCCTCATTAGCGGCCCTGTTAATCTGGCCACACCTTCAGGCGTTAAGCGCATCAATGTCGAATCAGCACAACAGATGTTAGATGCCGTCATGGAAAACATTGAAGACCAAGCAATTTTTATCGGCTGCGCTGCAGTGGCCGATTACCGCATCGCCACCGTCGCTGAATCTAAAATCAAAAAGTCGGCTGAGCATATGCAACTTGCGCTCGTTCGCAATCCTGATATCTTAGCCAGCGTTTCAGCGCTAAAAAATCGACCTTTCACTGTAGGTTTTGCTGCAGAGACCGATAACGTAGAAGAATATGCCCGTGGCAAGCTTGAACGCAAAAAATTAGATCTTATTGCTGCCAATGACGTATCAATTGCAGGTCTAGGGTTTAACGCCGATAACAATGCGCTGCAGGTGTTCTGGAAAGACGGTAGTGAAAAACTACCCGCAACAGACAAACTGACACTGGCAACGCAATTACTTACTTTGATAGCAGCAAAGATTAAAACATCATGAAAACACCTGTAGAACTTAAACTTCTCGACTCGCGTATTGGCAGCGAGTTTCCTTTACCTGCTTATGCCACCCCAGGCAGTGCAGGTATGGACTTACGTGCCATGATTGATACCACTATGGTTATCGAGCCAGGTGAAACCGTATTAATCCCAACTGGCATAGCTGTACATGTTGCCGATCCAAGCTTAGCTGCCGTGATCTTGCCGCGCTCAGGCTTAGGTCATAAACATGGCATCGTATTAGGCAATTTAGTCGGCTTAATTGATTCAGACTACCAAGGCCCCTTAATGGTGTCTTGCTGGAACCGCAGCGATAAAGCCTACAGCATCGAAATAGGCGATCGTTTAGCGCAGTTAGTTTTTGTGCCTGTAGTACAGGCGCAGTTTACCTTAGTCGATGAGTTTGACACCTCAGAACGTGGTGAAGGTGGATTTGGTCATTCTGGCACCAAATAACCTTTACAAGTAGTCACAATCCTAGGAATAAATAATGGCGGCTAGCCCAAAAATAAATCGTCGTGAGCACATTTTACAGTGCCTTGCGCATATGCTGGAAACCAGCCCTGGTCAACGTATTACCACTGCTAAGTTGGCAGCTGAAGTTGGTGTTTCAGAAGCGGCGTTATATCGCCACTTCCCAAGTAAAGCGAGAATGTTTGAAGGCTTGATCGAGTTTATTGAAGATGCGATTTTATCGCGCTTGAATATCATCATGGATGAAGAAAAAGACACCATGAAACGCTGTGAGCTAGTACTGCAACTATTACTGGTGTTTTCAGAGCGTAATCCGGGGATTTCACGAGTCCTCAATGGTGATGCACTTTTAGGTGAAAATGAACGTTTACGCAGCCGCATTAGCGCACTGTTTGCCAAAATTGAAACCCAAATCAAACAAATACTGCGTGAAAAAACCTTACGTGAAGGCAAAGGTTTTAATATCGACGAAGCCATACTTGCCAACCTACTGCTTGCAGTAGCAGAAGGAAGAATCGCTCAGTTTGTGCGTAGTGAGTTCAAACAAAAGCCCACTAAGCACTTCGATGAACAGTGGCAGTTTATTCAGCAGCAACTGTTGAGAAGCTAACCTATTAGCATTGCTAATATCGCTTATTATGGTCGTTGAATTAACACAAAACAACAACATATCTAAAACGCACTTCGGTGCGTTTTTTATTGCCAATAAATTGTATTTGTTAATTAAATGTCGTACTTTAGGTTTAGTTTATCGATAGCTATCGATAAATATTACCACTACAAAAATTAACAAGGATGTTTATGAAACACACTGCTGTTATTGCAGCCTGTCTGCTGGCCTTTATTCCCTCAATATCTCATGCGGCATCATTATCTGATGCGAGCCTTTTCAGTAAAGGGGCAGAGTTTAGCGATGTCAAAATTTCTCCAGAAGGTGATTACCTCAGTGCATTAACTAGCCACAATGGCAAAAAAACCTTAGTTATTTTAGAAACAAAAACCAAAAAACTGCTCAATGCGCTCAACTTTCCAGGTAATGCCGAAGTCGGCAATTATGTATGGGCAAACCATGAACGTATTGTGCTACAAAAAGTCTATTTAAAAGGTTGGTCCGACATCCCACAATATTATGGCGAATTATTTGCTATTAACGCTGATGGCTCACGCAAAAAATACTTATTTGGCTATAACAGTGGCGAGCAACAAACCGGTTCCCATATAAAGAAAAACACCGCTATTAATGCCACTGCATTCATACTTGATCCAATGCCAGAAAACAATAAACACATGCTGGTCAATGCGATACCATGGAGCAGTGCGCTTTCGAGAGGTTATGATAGCCTTCAAGATGTATATCGTGTCGATCTCTATACTGGTAAAAGACGCAAAATCGTTACCTCTCCCATAGGTAAAGCTAGCTTTTTAACCAATCATACAGGCGAAGTAAAATTTGTAGCAGGTATCGATAGTCAAAATAAAACCCAAATATTTTATCGCCATGAAGGCGATTGGCTGAACAGTAGCAAGCTTAATCTTGGTTTGACTGATTTTTATCCCATTTCATTCGCCAATAACCCTGACACCATTTTTGCCGCAGGCAGAGAAGACAATCACACCTTGGGGGTGTATAAAATTGATTTAACTAGCGGCGAAAAGCAACTGGTTGTTCAAGATGAAGATGTTGACCCAAGCAACTATTGGATTAATAAAAAAACCAAACAGCTTTATGCCGTCGAATTCGATAGCGGATATCCAACTTATGCCTTTGTAGATAAACAAGATCCCCACTCCAAACTAGTTAAACAATTGCTGGCATCACTACCTGGACATCAAATCCAAATAGTCAGTGAAACTAACGATGCTAAACTCTCGATAGTTAAAGCCTTTAATGACCGCAACCCTGGTGATTACTACTTATTTGATACCGAAAAAACCAAACTTGAATATCTTTTGTCTGAGAAAAGCTGGCTAAATCCTGATGCCATGGCTGAAGTGAAACCTATCAGCTTCACCAGTCGTGATGGCAAAACGATTTCTGGTTACCTCACCTTACCCGCAGGCAAAGAAGCTAAAAATTTGCCTCTGATTGTTAACCCCCATGGCGGCCCACATTATATCCGCGACAATTGGGGCTTTGACCCACAAAATCAGTTACTGGCGAATCAAGGCATGGCGGTATTACAGGTTAACTTTCGAGGTTCAGGTGGTTTTGGTGGACAATTTCAACAAGACGGTTATCAAAAGTGGGGCTCTGAGATTCAATACGACATCATTGATGGCACCAAATATGTAGTTGACCAAGGTTTTGCAGATAAAGATCGCATTTGTATTGTGGGCGGCAGTTTTGGCGGCTACAGCGCCCTACAAAGTGCCATTATTGAGCCTGATTTATTTAAGTGCGCCATTGGCTTTGCCGGTGTTTACGATTTAGAAATGATGTTTGAAGAAGGTGATGTACAAGAATCTCGAAGTGGCACTAGCTATTTAAAAGATGTGCTTGGGGAAAACCCTCAACAACTTAAAGCCATGTCACCCGCCTTTAATACCGATAAGCTTAAAGCCAGCTTATTACTCGTTCATGGCGGCAATGATGAGAGAGCACCCATTGAGCAGTTAGAATCATTAGAAAAAGGCTTGAAGCAACACAATTATCCCTATGAAAAACTGGTGATGGATGATGAAGGACATGGTTTTTATAACGATGAACATAGAGCCAAGTATTACAATAAGATGATGAGTTTTTTGAAAGATAATCTCAAGTTGTAATTTTAATCGCCCCTAGCAAAGCCGATACTTGACTAAAAAGGTCGGCTTTTTTCATTTCTATAATATTAATTTGATCTAAATCACGTTATTATCCTGTCCCTGATCTTTGACTCAGCGCTTGCCCATAAAGCGTTAACGTCATTTTTAGCATACACTCATTAAGTATTACCCCTGTGGTTGGAGGATAAGATGGCACTAAGTGAAGCCGCGTTAAAAGTTCAAGCAGCACTTACTGAGCAAGGGCTTGAAACCCCCATGTTGCCTCAAACTCGCACACCAGAAGAGCGTAAACAGAAAATTGAGCATCACATGAAAGAAATCCTGACATTAATGTCATTGGATCTCTCTGATGATAGCTTGATGGACACACCACGCCGCATTGCCAAAATGTATGTTGATGAGATTTTCTCAGGGCTTGATTATCAGAACTTCCCTAAAATCACTGTCATCGATAATAAGATGGGCGTTGATGAAATGGTGCGAGTACAAGATATCAGCCTCACCAGTACCTGTGAGCACCACCTAGTGACCATTGATGGCTATGCCACCGTGGCGTATTTACCGCACACTAAGATTATTGGTTTATCGAAAATCAACCGCATTGTGCGCTTTTTTGCCCAGCGCCCTCAAGTGCAAGAAAGGCTGACCCAGCAAGTGTTAGTGGCATTACAAACCTTGCTTGAAACCAAAGATGTGGCGGTAAAAATGGATGCTGTGCATTACTGCGTTAAATCCCGTGGCGTAATGGACTCAACCAGTTCAACCACCACCACAGCGTTAGGTGGGGTGTTCAAATCAAATCCTGCTACCCGCGCAGAGTTTTTACATCAGTCAAAGTGTTAGTAAGCAATCATTAACTCTGCTCACTGCAAGAGAAACACAAAAAAGCCAGACATGATGTCTGGCTTTTGCTTTTTAGCTATTAATACAAAACAGATTAAATACCGTATTGCTCACGATAAGCGCTAACTGAAGCAAGTTCTGCTTCCATTCCTGACTTCTCAGAAAGGTAGTTAATCAAATCACCCAGTTTGATGATTGATACAATGGCGCAGCCAAAGTCACGCTCAACTTCTTGGATCGCTGATAACTCGCCTTTGCCTTTTTCTTGTCTGTCTAGGGCAATCAATACGCCTGCAAGGCTTGCATCATGTGCAGCAATGATTTCCATTGATTCACGAATTGCGGTGCCAGCGGTGATCACATCATCCACTAACATCACTTTGCCCGTCAGCTCGCTACCAACTAATGAACCGCCTTCGCCGTGCTCTTTCTTTTCTTTACGGTTAAAGCAATATGGCACATCTTTATCGTGATGATCGCACAAGGCAACCACTGTGGTCGTTGCTATTGGAATGCCTTTATAAGCTGGACCAAACACTAAATCGTAATCGATACCAGAATCAACTAATGCAGCAGCATAAAAGCGACCAAGACGTGCTAAATCACGACCCGTATTGAATAAACCCGCATTAAAAAAGTATGGGCTAGTACGGCCTGATTTCAGGGTAAAGTCACCAAAGCGTAATACCTGACGCTCAAGCGCAAATTCAATAAACTCACGTTGATATGCTTTCACATTATCTCCTTTATACTGTTATCATTTTTTGTAGAATACATTTTAAAAAAGGGCCCTAATGGGCCCTTAATTCAAATCAATTTTTAGCTTAATGCCGCTTTCTGAATGTCCACGATTTCGCGGATGCCGTGCTTGGCTAACTCAAGTAAGCTTAATAGCTCTTCATGACTGAATGGCTCGCCTTCAGCAGTACCTTGGATCTCAATCATCTTACCGGTTTCTGTCATAACTACGTTCATGTCAGTTTCAGCAGCACTATCTTCGATATATTCTAAATCGCAGATTGGCTCACCTTTATAAATACCAACACTAACAGCAGCAATAAGGAACTTAAGCGGGTTAGTTTTTAAAATACCTTTACCACGAGCCCAGTTCAGCGCGTCAACTAATGCAACACAAGCACCAGTAATAGCAGCAGTACGTGTACCGCCGTCAGCTTGAATCACGTCACAATCGATAACGATAGTGTTTTCACCCAATGCTTTCATATCAACAGCTGCACGTAATGAACGGCCGATTAAGCGTTGGATTTCTTGAGTACGACCAGATTGCTTGCCACGAGCAGCTTCACGTTGCATACGGCTATGAGTCGAACGCGGTAGCATACCGTATTCAGCAGTTACCCAGCCTTGGCCTTGGCCTTTAAGAAAACGTGGTACGCCTTCTTCAAAACTGGCAGTACATAAAACTTTTGTGTCACCAAATTCAACCAACACCGAACCTTCAGCGTGAGCTGTAAATTGACGAGTAATCGTAACTGGACGAGATTGTGCAGGTGTTCTGTCGCTTGGACGCATATGCATTTCCTATAGTGTGGAATTGATGACTTAATTTCGCAGCATATTATAGTGACTTGTTTCAGTGGATGCCACGCTTAACAAAACCCTTATTGGATTTTTATTAACAAAACGGCACACTGAGGGATTAAATATTGTTTAAATGATGTGAGACACATGAAAATTGCCATCTTTGGTGCCGGCTCAACAGGCTGTTATTTAGCAGGTGAACTCAAACTCGCTCTGCTTGATGTCAGTGTTATTTGCCGGCCACGGATTAAACACAGCATTATTGAAAATAACGGTATTCGGCTTACCGACTATCAAGGCTTAGATCAACGCGTCATGCCAGATGCACTGATGACCGATATCAACCCGTCTGTTAATAAGAGCCGTAATAAAAGTGCTAATAAGAGCGGCGATAATGAGCAAACCGCTAAATTCGATGTCATCTTTGTCACCCTAAAATGCCATCAGCTCGCCAGTATCATCGATGACTTATTAGCAATATCAACCCAGCAAAGCGCCATCGTATTAATGCAAAATGGCCTAGGTAGCCTTGAAATTCTTCAGCAAGCTTTTAAAGACCGCAATCAAGTAAGGCAAATCTTTCAGGGCATCACCCCGTTTAATGTATTGCAGCAAGATAACGCCAGCTTTCATAAAGGCACTGAAGGCGTATTTACCTTCGAAACATGCCCGCAAACTCACGCCATTGAAACCGCGATGAACAATGCACAGGCAAATATCAGCTGCACATTAGCAACCGATATGACGGCCATTATTAATGGTAAATTACTGCTCAACCTCAATAACGCCTTAAACGCCATATGTGATGTACCGATAAAGCAGCAATTAACCCAGCGTAAAACTCGAAAACTGCTGGCCATGTCAATGCAAGAGTGGCTTAAGGTCTGCAAACAAGCACACTTACCACTGGCCCAATTCGCCAAAGTTAAACCCTGCTTGCTACCGCTGATTTTATCGCTACCTGATAGCTTATTTAGCGTGATAGCAAAACCCATGTTGGCAATCGACCCTCACGCACGTTCATCGATGTGGCAAGATATACACGCACAGCGCCCCACAGAAATTGATTACCTAAATGGCGCAGTCGTAAAGCTTGGGCTCAACCACCAAGTGGCAACCCCAGTAAACAGCGCCATAGTCGCAGGAATTAAAAAATTAGAGCAAGGCAAGACAATCAGTATCGATGAGATTTACCGCATGATCCGAGCTTAACTCGCACCTATATAGCGCCAGCACTTACAGAAAGTTAGCCCTGATATACCGCTAGCATTGCTTTCAGCTAGATACAAAAAAGCCGAACTCATCACTGCATGCAGCAACCAACTCGGCTTTTTAACGCCTTAAAACAATTAATAGTCGTAAATAGTCTCGCTAAATCTACTTAGTCTTTTTAATCATAGGCAGCACCAACAGCGCCACACCTACCACTAAAAATGGAATACTCAATAACTGCCCTGCACTCATGGTCCAATCTGTGGCATAAGCGGCTTGCTTAACCTTGACCATTTCGATGGCCCAACGTGCGCTGAATACGCTACACAAGAACAGTCCAAAAATAACCCCGTGCTTTTGTTTTAAGTTGGTAAATTTATACACAGCAAACAAAGCAATAAAGATAACTAAATAGCTAATGGCCTCATATAACTGCGCCGGATGGCGCGGCAGCATATCAATACGTTCGAAAATAATGCCCCACGGTTTGGTGGTCGGCAGCCCTAAAATCTCTGAGTTCGCAAAGTTCGCCATCCGTACAAAAAAGCCAAATATCGCAGTGGCAATGGCTAAGCGGTCAAGTAAAAACAAAAACGGCATATCGGTTTTACGCTTGTAATAGTAAAGCGCTAAAATGGCACCTAAACCGCCGCCATGGCTGGCTAAGCCGCCTTCCCAAATGGCCAAAATCTTCATTGGATTGGCAAAATAGTAACTTGGATCGTAAAAGAAACAGTGGGCTAAACGGGCGCCAACAATAATCCCAACCACACTATAAGTCAGTAGATTATCTAACGATGCGACATCCAAACCTTCTTTTTTGTACATGTGCTTCATGACTTGAAAACCACTGGCAATGGCTAACGCAAACAAAGCTCCATACCAATGTACTTGTAAACCCATAAATGAAATTAATACTGGGTCGAGATTCCACACAAAATGGTCCAATTGACTACTCCAAACATTAACAACAACTCACGCAGCAGGCGTGAGCAAATAATTGCCGCTACTATAAACAATTCATCCGCTTAATTCGATGACTATGGTCACCACAGCAGACTATTTCCATGATAGGTAGACGACACTCGTGCCTTAATCGCAATGCTGTGACTGATAAAAGCCGCTTAAGTTGCACACTAACTTGTATAAATAGCCCAAAAGCCAGTTGATAAAACTTGCTAAGCTTTGACCTTCACAATCAGCAGACTATAATCGACACACTATTACGTTGCTAATTAATCAGGGTTCACAATGATCCAAAGTATGACCGCCTACGCTCGTATCGAGCACAAAGCCGATTGGGGCACTGCCTCGTGGGAACTTCGCTCAGTCAATCAACGTTACTTGGAAACCTACTTACGGTTACCAGAACAAATGCGAAGCCTTGAGCCAGTATTGCGTGATCGCCTTCGTAAGCGATTAAACCGCGGCAAGGTTGAGGTCAACTTACGTTATGAACTTTCTGAGTCTGGCAGCAGTGAAATGCGCCTAAACCAAGACTTAGCCAAGCAACTACTTAACGCAGCAGATTGGTTAAAGAAAGAATCTAGCCATGGCGAGCTTAACTTAGCCGACATTCTACGCTGGCCTGGTGTAATGGCAGGTGCCGAGCAAGACATGGGCGACATCAATAAAGACTTACTGGTGGCTTTTGATGGCGCTGTAGCGCAATTTATCGAAGCTCGCGGCCGTGAAGGTGAAGCAATCAATACTATGTTGCAAACCCGCCTAGACCAAATTGTTGAACAAGTGGCCATCGTGCGCGAGCACATGCCAGCCGTGATGCAATGGCAACGTGACAAGCTAACCAACCGTTTAGCAGAAATCACCGGCGAACTTGATCCTGCTCGTATGGAGCAAGAAATGGTGCTACTTGCACAAAAGATGGATGTCGCAGAAGAAATGGATCGCCTTGATGCACACGTTGCAGAAACGCGCTTAATCCTCAAAAAAGGTGGCGCACAAGGCCGCCGCTTAGATTTCATGATGCAAGAGTTTAACCGCGAATCTAACACCCTAGCGTCTAAATCAATCAGTGCAGAAGTCACCGCCGCAGCGGTAGAACTTAAAGTCTTGATTGAGCAAATGAGAGAACAAATTCAGAACGTAGAATAATATTTCCAAGCTTTTCCTCGCTACATCTAAAATCATAAAGCCCCGATTATTGGGGCTTTTTTGTTTCTATCCATTTCCATCCGTTTCCGTTAGTTGTATAGTTTGTGGTGGGCAATGTGGTGGGCATTTACATCACAAAAAATACCAATGGTGGGCAAGAGGACTGTATGGCAACTATCACGGCAAAGCAAATTCAATCATTCGTTAAAGGTGAACCCAAGCGCCACCCTATTGGAGGCGGGCTTTATCTAGTCGTTAGAAATAATGCTACTCCATACTGGATGCTACGCTACACATCGAACGGCAAGCGTAAAGAAATGACAATTGGTCAGTATCCAGATCTTTCGCTAGCAGATGCCAAAGCCGATGCAGCAATTCAAAAACGTGAAGTAAAGACTGGAGCCGACCCACTTATTGCAAGAAGGCGCATCAAAGAACAATCTATTCGTTTAGTCGATGACCTTTTTCAGGATTGGTATGACAACGATATTGGTAAGCGATTAAAGCACCCACGCATCCCTATGCGTGTTTATGTAAAAGACATAAAGCCATCAATTGGTGATATGAAAATTGAACAAGTGAATGCTCGTGATATCAGATCTATCATCGAGGCTGTAACTAATTTTGT
>NZ_JBFRKH010000066.1:0-8652 GCF_041469265.1 Shewanella sp. 10N.286.51.B2 | reverse complement strand
GTCATTTGTCCAAGTGAGATGTCACCCTTAGAATGGCGACTTAAGATGATTTAAAGTGTAGAATGACTATTAATTACATACAGTTAGCGCAAAATCATCAGCCAGTCCGAGTTTAGTGTTACTCATAGATTTTGTGATCGAGTCGTTCTGTGACGCACGTTGTCCTTCCCTATTCACAAAAACAGACTCTTTCTCTTACTTATATCTCTCCAGTGGGCTGTTGTTATTTATGTATTTAATTTACTTAAAACTAAAAAGATTAAGATTAAGATTAAGATTAAGATTAAACCAAGAAGTCAACAATCGATTCAAAATACAAATCCCAATGCTAAATGTCATAAACTTACCAGTGTCTGGATTGCGATAAAAGTTTCTCATCCTAAAAAAATAGTGTGCTTCAGGACTTTCGCTTGCAGAAAAAATGACATTTGAAAGTCTTAAAAAGCGTGCTTCATCTGATAGTTATTTTTTAAGTTATTAGAATAAGTAAGTAATCAACATTTAAATTACACACTACAGGTGCTGTTGCTTATAGGTTGTCGTTTACTTTTGATTCTGTGAATTATAAAACTCGGACATTTCATACTCTCTTTTATTCATTGCAATTTAAAAATCATATTGACGTCTAAACAATCTATAAAATATTAAAACCAATAACGACAGTATACGAATTTTGAATCAATATTCACTTGCGATTCGCAAGTTAAGTTCCTGAAAGTATTGCCAATTCAACTTGACATAAGTTTAGCGTTAGATTTAGTCTTACTGTTAACAATCAATATAAATGCAATGAAAGGCATGTTTTATCTAAACTAAGCACTATCAATAATTTTAAAAAATGCTCATTATTTTATGAAAAAAACTGGAGAAGTTATGATTTATATTACTCTTTTTGTTGCATCATCTATTTTTACAATAACTTTTTTTAGAACATCTTTATTTGTGATCTCAATGGGTAATCATCATATTAAGTCCCCACGCCTTGGTATCTATATACTAATTTTTCTCTCGCTCTCATTTTCGACAATACTCGTCATATTTGCAAAAATCCTAAGTCGATGAAAGTTAATCCAAAGTGTTGATTGCTATTAATTTTTTAAAAGACATGAGTTAAATTTATTTAGTGCGAGCCTGCTTGAAAAGGTTATTAAATTGAAATTTTACGTTGTTTCTGACTTACATCTCGACATGCATACAATTAGAAAAGATCATTGGTATGATTTTGAACGAGATGCGATTTTATTTTTGGCCGGTGATAGCGCAAATGGACTTGCTGCAATGGCTTATGTGAAAAATATACTCTGTAAACATTTTCGAGCAGTGGTAATGGTAGCAGGGAATCATGAATGGTACTCAAATAAAAATCGCTTATATCGCATGAATCCTTATGCGTTTCAGAAAGAATCAATTAACAACGTCGATTATGCGACTGTTATAAAGAACTCTCCTCTAGTAAAGCTAAAAGCACATAGTAAAAAAATAGATAACCTATACTTTTTAGATAATGAACTTATTGAAATTGAAGGATTTAAAATCTATGGGGGGAGCCTGTGGTTCCCAATTCATACATATTCTGCTGAAATAATAACGGAATACGAAGAGCTAATGAACGATGCTAAATTTATAAATTATCGAATAATTGAAGAACAATATAAGGCTTTCATCGATAATTTCCCAACAAAAGTCGACCTAGTAATATCACACCATCTTCCTTGTCACGAAGCCTTTGCTTTAGAAAAAAATGCGAATAGTGAATACGCTCTTTTTTATCATGCAAGTTTAAGTCATGAATTGATTTCAAGTGCTCGTTATTGGATCGCGGGTCATCAGCATGAGGCCATTGAAAAAAAAATCGCAGGAGGAAAAACAACTTTTATTAGTAATCCGAAAGGTGCGATTTCAATGCACCCGGGTTTATTATCAAATAAGAAGTACTTTCTCTAACTTATTTTTGACATTTCCGAGTTACGAATTGGTGTCATACTGAAAATAATTTTAATGCTGTGAAGAGTGCGTTTAGCTGCAAATTAGTGGCTAAATTAACTACACCACTACAATGTTAAGTTTAAGAATAATTAAATAAGTTGAATAGGTTCAGCTATAGCTCTTCATAAATTAATCTCTTTATTAGGTGTATCAATGTCATTAATGCTAACACTACAGATATACTTAAATGAAAAGTGGTTTGATGCTGCTGTAATAGATTTTCATAATGAAAAAAGTAAAGGCTACAAAATTACTTCTCTTCAATATATTAATGATTTCGTCTTGGAATTTTTTAATGAAGATGGATATCAATCTCCCTCATTAAATTATCCCGTTTCATTTTTCTTCGAACGCGACAACACCTCAGGTTGGCTTTGCTTTCTAGACGATATAGTGCCTTCAGGGGCAAGTCGACGGTTCTGGATTGAGTATCTTGGTTTATCAAAAATTTATAGTAATGAGCAATCTTACATATTACTTCGTGACTATGCGTTAAACCCCATTGGTAATGTAAGAATCAAGGAATCTATTGATTCTCACCCATTTGCTGCTAATGAAGTTACCTTCACTCGAGAAGATGTTGTTAGCCATGGTTGTAAGTTCTTAAAATATGCTCAAGATAAAGGAGCTAGGATTGCAATGGCCACAGGCGCAGGTGGCGAGGCTCCAAAACTACTGATAAATTTATATAACAAAAAAATCAGCTTGAATACTCCCATCGACGAACTGGGTGAGCATGCTCAACCCTACTTAGTAAAATTCCCACGTGGAAAGCAATCAGCCATCGACTCTGATATTTTGAGAGCTGAATATCATTATTATCATGAACTAGAATCAATGGGGTTTGAAACAATAAGCACAAAAAACATGTTATTGATCGAAGGAGCTAATTATCCATCGCTTTGGTTACCTAGATTTGACATATGCAATAAGAACAAAATCGAAAAACTAGCAGTTGAGTCTGTATATTCTATGTTAGAAATGCCGCCAGGCTGCTTGCTAGAACACGGTTCAACAATAAGGATGTTAATCCAAAGAATTCAAAATAGTCATCTTGTGACACAAAAATATTTTCAGTTTGATTTTTCAGAGTTCGTAATCGAATGGGTGAAGCGGGACTTGATCAATATAGTTTTTGGAAACAGCGATAATCACGGCAGAAATACATCATTCCTTCGAGGAAGCGACTTTATTAAACTTGCCCCAATCTACGATTTTGCACCTATGAAATCAGACCCAGAAGGGGTGTATAGAGGAACAACCTGGAAAAAGGGGCTTGAACTAGGTGGGAATTTTGATTTTATCGCAATAGCTGACAGCCTTAATGATTTGGTTCCTGCAACTCAATTGTTAAAAGAGCTAAACACCTTGGCAGCAAGTCTAGTTGGCTTAAAAGATAGACTAGAAAGTCGTGGTGTACCTAAATCCATATTAAATTTTCCTTCTATTGGCTTTGATTTTATTGAAGAAAAGCTTGATGCATGGGGACTTGATACAAAGTGAATTTTTTTGAAATGGTCAAGAAAATGGATATTTAGGTTTTATGTACATCAAACCTAAATAGGTCAAAAACGGCAGAGCGTTACTTTGTCGTAAAATACCCAAATCATAATATTAGTTCCGCAGGCTTAAGTGAAAAGTATTGCAAAAAAATATAATTCCATTCTTTGCCCTGAGAAAATGCTCAATTGAGCTGTTCGGATATATATAATGGAGTCACAGCATATTCGGCGAATAGAGCAATATACTCAAGATAACTACAGCAAAAAATATTAATTTAGATATAAATGATGTTTATACATATATGCAGGATGTTGTGAAGCGGTACAGCAAATGTAGCCACATAGGCAGAGTTCTACGCATGAGGAAAAGTAACTCAAACTCCTAGGCTTAAATTTGATGCAATTCCTTTCTATCAAACTTTGGGGCATAAACATGTCAGCCAGCGCCTATCTAGCCTACGAAAGTGCAAAATACCGCATCACGGCATTCCAATCCTTAAATCGCTCTCCTGAGAAGTGAATTAGCTCACCTTGAAAGCTCTCTTGCCCTTTTCCTTCAACGTAATCATCAATCAAATAGTCACCAACAAGCAGGCCTTTAACTGGCGAGATAATTAACCGTTCGGCATAAGCAAAACCCAAATGCTCCTCTACCCACAATCGCTTCTCTGTGTAACAAAGTGGATTCTTGACTGACGGCGCAGTCAGTATATATGGGTCGTATCGCTCATCGGCCAAAAAGAACTGCATCGCATCGATGGCATTAGGTAGTGGTGACAAGTTAATGAAGAAAGATGGCTGGCTTTGTGGGTATTCAATATCTGGTCGCAAGCGCCTAGCCTGCTGAAATGCGGATTTGTAATCACAAAGCGTATCGTCCATATCGATATAAACAATTTTCATCCTAGCCTTTCTCCTTCTAAGTAACATGAATACGGGGTCTTAGCCTTTTTCAGCTACGACAACACCTTGCCCTTTGAGCGCGTAGTTCGAACGCTAGCCTTGATGAATTGCACAAAACTGGCTGCTTAATTTGCATTATTTGCTTGAGCTGGGATGACGCTTTCGACTTAAACCAATCCACCTCAAACAGCAGAGAGGAGCGCTTAAATATATTATAGTGGTACAGCTCATTTGGCCACATAGGTAGAGTTTTCGACTTGAGGAAAAGCAAGCCAGACTTCTAAGTCTTAAAACTTGATTCAATCCCTTTCTAACAAACAAAGGGGCATAAACGAGTTTGAAATTGCTAACTCAATAGTTCTTTTAGGTAACTATTCCGCTTATGAGAGTGACTAGGTGCCTCGGTGATCTGCTTCATGTCATCACTACTGCCAACTATATGGATTTCACTTTCAGCTCTCGTGATTGCCGTATAGAGCCATGCTCTATCTACTATTCTTCCGTTTTGCAGAGCGATGATGATGCGTGGAAACTGTGACCCTTGAGCTTTATGTAGGGTGATTGCGTAACCCAACTCCATGCAGTCGAGAATGGATTGTGTTATCTCGACCTTTTCACCTGTATCTAGCGTCACTTCACCGTAACTATTACCAGAAGGTTTGGCGTTGGTTAGCATACCAAGTGAGCCGTTCTGAATGCCTTTGTCGTAATGGTTCTGCGTAAATAACACCGCATCATTCATGCGAAGTGGCAAAAAGAACTTATCACCATTGATTTCGAACTCAAGGCTAGTGCTATCTGGGTTAACGGCTTGTTGGGTGAGTTTATTGATTTCTGATACGAGTGCCTTGGTTGGAGCCATGACACGACTGCTTTCAGGACACTGTTGGTAAAGCTCGCAACAGACTTTGGCAATGTCTGTTTTACTGGTTTCGTGAAAGTGTATTGCACCTGTGCTTAATTGGTCAGGCATCACACCTTGATTGATGAGTTTTGAGTATTCGGGGATACCCGTTGAACCTTCCTGCCTCTTGACGATATCCAGCATCGTATTCGCCACCGTTTTTGCTTCAACAATGTCTTCCAATACCTTGCCACAACCTATTGGTGGGAGTTGGTCAGGGTCGCCAGTGAATATCAATCGTACAGAGGGGTGAATGTGATTTACTAGGCGATACATAGTTGGTAGGTCAATCATGCTCGCTTCATCAATCACCAGTAGATGATTTGTTTTCTCGACACTGGGTTCAATAGGTTCTTCACGCAGCAATTTGGCAATGGTTGAGGTAACAAAACCGATGGACTCATGAAGTCTCATTGCAGCACGACCGCTGAGCGCAACGGCGTGTATTTCAAATCCAAGTTGATGGTAAGCCCTGAGAGCCGTTCTGAGTACCGTTGTCTTGCCTGTTCCTGCACCGCCCGTAATACAGCTTACCGAATTATCCAGACACGTTGTGACGGCTTCGATTTGTTTAGGGGTTAATTCGTAGGGAAGCTCCGCAACCGCAGAGCAATACGCAGCATTGGCGTTTTCATCAAACAAGTCATTCCGCTTAATCAGTATATTTAGCCGTTTGGCAACGACACTTTCCATCAGAAGTTGCGCAGTTGGATGGTAGGTTCCTGTGTCGGGGTTTAAAATGTACTGAGCTTTATCATGACCTGATTGGAACGCCTGAGTGACCAGTGCTTTGTCTTTCAATAGTTTGTTGAGGTAAGGGCGCACATTGGCATGAGTGGTATAGGTGTGACCTTTTTCAATTTCCTTGCGAATCGCCATTTCCAGAGCAGCACTGAGCCTTCTTGGGTCATCCTTCGCAACATCGCTCTTAAAATCCGTTACCTTGATAATTTCTTCAATGGCACTGAACGAAAGACCAAAACCCATCAAAGCATAAGGATTATCCTTAATTACCTCTATGGAGGCTTCACCGTGGTGCTTTAGCAGCCGTTGCTGCACACTGGCGGGGATGTGGTGCTCGCTCATCCAGTTGCAATGTGCCAGATTTTTATATTTGGCGTACCCCCTAAAAAGCGCTTCCACTGAATCTTCACTCAGAATCGATGTCAGACGCTCTCTGGACTCTGGGGTGTCATTTCTCAGTGTGGCATGGAAATCTTTACCCAAGAGCTGCCAGAGCGCTCTAGCTTTGCTTTCACCAATACCCTTGAAGTCACTTTCTCTGGCGATAAAGCGTATCAGTTGCTCACCTGCTTCGGGCAGCGTGCATTCAATATGCTTGGGTGATTCATACGTGTGCTGCTGCATTACATAATCACCCATCTCCATATTTTCTATCTGGCGAGCACCTTTGACTGACCAATGCTGCCCCAGCGTTGGAAGCACAGGGATGCTATCGGGGTCGGCTTTGATGGTGACGTAATACTTCCCACTATTGGTTTTGTAAGAGTCTTTCGCCAGCGGCACACCGCTGAATATCACCATCTTGGTCGAGCGATAAGGGATACTGGTGACACGCATTTGGTCTTCATGCAAAGCGGTATTCATCGTGGCATCAACCCCATTTCGGATAAGGTTTCAGATAGCTCACCAAAGCGTTCAAGTCGCTTTTCAAGCTCCTTGACCTTGGCTTTCAATTCAATATTCTCAGCTTCTAATGATGACACCCGCTTTGAATCGAGAAGCTTTCGATTTGCTGTGTTGTCGTAGGCTTGAGGTTTGCCCTCATTCTTCTTGGCAGCGTCGGTCAACGGTGGCAGGACACCTTTACCGCGCAACTCATCTTCTAAGGCTTTGAGTGCTTTCTTGAGGGCAGGATTTTGGTTTAACGCCGATTTGCCACAACCAATTCCTTTTGCTACTTCGATTCGATTAAGCTGACCTCTGAACACGATTTGTTTAAAGTCATCGTCCATCTGTGTGGCTTTCCAGACCTCAAATGCCTCAAGGTTTTGTTGCGCTTTCTGCTGCCCACTTGCCATTAGTCATCTACCTCACCCAGTAGCTTTCGAAGCCCTGTGACAAAGCCTCTAGGGAATACTTCACTGTTGAGTTCCATGTCTTTGACTTGCCCCGCCTGAGTAGTTTGCCAATTGTTCTTTTCCATACATTCATCCGAAATGGCATACGCTAAGGCTCTTTTCTCCGATTCAATCAGTACGCCAGATAGGGATGGCAGCACTTCCACACTTGGTTCTGCGGTGGTGTCAAACTGGCGCACAGGACGTTTGTCGATGGTAATATTGGCGTGTTGCTTGAGCAAATTAACCTCTTTGCGGTAACGGTTACGCTCCGCAATGATTTGACCAAACAAGGCGCGTACCGCAGGGTCTGGGATGCGCTCTAACAGTTTATTATCCGCAGGGATGGATTTAGACCGTGAGGTGTTGGAGAGCGGTTTTTTTGTATTAGTATTGTACTTTGCCGCCCATGCTTCGATGAGTGTTCGGTAGTGCTTGTTACGGGTAGCACGCAACGCCTCATACGCCACCCCGCCATTTTCGACAGACACCCGCCCAATTTGCGTAATGGAGAAGTCACGCTGACCTGATTCTGCATAGGCTTTCAGCGTGTCGTTGAGCTTATCGAGGTTTTGTTGCGTGCGAGGCACTTTACCTTCTTTTAAGTCAGCCAGAATAACATCAATATCGAGTTCCATTAGTCCTCCAATAAGTTCGGTAGTGCAATGCCATTTAGATTAATGGCTTTATCAGTCAGTGCATGAATACCCTGAGAGAACAGTTTGTTATCAGTCAGGTATTCACCTGCTTCAATATAGTTAGCCACTTTGCGGTAGCCCTCAAGTTTGTCGTCAGGGTCAGCGATTTTCGCCATCTGACGAAGCATGGCATTGGCAGCGATGAGCTGTTGTTTGTCGTCCATTTCCATGAAAATCGGCTCAAAGCCTTTTTTTATCAGCACACGACTGAGTTGCATCGAGCGCTTTTGAATAACAGGGGTTTTACGCAGTTCGTCCTGTAAATCAGGGTAAAACTCCGCGTCATCACAAAGCAGCGATAAGTGCAGTAATTCAGAGTCGGTTTCGATAAACTTCAAGGCATGGCTGACATCTTGCTCAGAGCCAACCGCAATCAGTTTATCTTTGGTGTCGTCTTTATTTCTGGTTTCTTCAACGCGAATGATTTTATTGATAAGCTCAAAACACGCAATCCAGTCTTTTGTGTATTCATCGGCTTCGACTTGCTGTTTTTCATAGCGGCGCTGCAAGGCTTGCAGTTCATCGTGTTTGATAAACGGCTTTCCTTGCTCTTCACAAAAGAATTGTTCGTCTTTTAG
>NZ_JBFRKH010000065.1:0-33788 GCF_041469265.1 Shewanella sp. 10N.286.51.B2 | reverse complement strand
TTAACACTAAACATCAGTCCGTTAGGCATATTTAAACGTTCATTTCCTACAAATGGCAGTAACTCTTTTGGTTGCTCACCTTTCATAGCTGAATTTATGCGTCGTTGAATACTGGTGCAATCTGAAGTTTCAAGTGTTGCAGCCATTTGCACGCGAATTGGATTCAAATCAACATACGCCATACAGGCGAGTACGGCCGCATCATCTAACAAGGCTTGAGATTTAAACCGCCCTTCCCAAAAACGGCCTGTTCACTTATCTTCTTTATTGGCCATTCTAGCAATGGGTTCACTCAAGGAACCCATAAACCAGCTAATGTCAGTCAAACGTTGGCGGTATTGAATGATACATTCATGAGCCTTCTTTAACTCAAATTCATTAAGCACTTCACCTTTAACAAATTTATGGGTCAGCAATGTACCTTTAACGCCTTTTTACCATAGGTATTATCAAGCTAAGTCAGTTAAACACCGAAGCCTATTCTCAAACTCATTGATGGGGTTAAGCGCTTGAAAAGATTGCTATTTGAAGCGGTTAAAAACCCATTGGCAGTCAGCCAGTACTAGATCTAGAAGTTAGCTTCACCAAGCTAATAACCTCACTCTATTTTCAAACTTACATACTCACTAAAGCCACAAGTCATATAAAACCTTAACTGAGTAAAATTAGCAATAACCAAGTGCGTAGCCCTTGCTAGAGCCTTTCTATAGCTGGTGTAACCTGCTCAAAATCAAAAAAATATACAGTTTACACTTACTAAGTATTTAAATTTGGATAATTCATGTTATAAATAAAGACTATTGGTTAGCAAAAAGTAATCAGCATGTTGCTAGCAACAGCTTTGCGCAACGTAATAATCTTGAAATATCATTGCAAGCAAGAAACGCATGATACGAAGCTAAACAAAGTCGCCTAAAGAGTACTGCACTGAAATATTTCACTAGGTGATATTAAAATTAATAGAATTATAAAAGGAGGTTATATGTCGCTCATAAAGCTCTTAGTACTATTTACATTCAGTGTTACTTTTTCGCTTTCCGCATCCTCAAATAACGCTAAAAATGAAGAAAAACTTGTTCTATCATCTTGTAAGTCGCTAAATAACGAATCAGCCACCATTTCGGCTATGCCATGTACTTACTATATTCAGGGCTTTCTTGCTGGTGCATTAAATACGAGTCAGCAATACGAACTTAGAAACAATACCGAAGGATTTGCTGACAGAGCTTACCGTACTCGAGTTGGTACACAGACATCCAAAAAGCTACCTACAATCGTATGTATACCCGCAGATGTAACTCGAGAACAACTGGTTCAGCAGATAGTCGATCGAACAATTAACCAACTGTCTCCATCTACAGATTCTTTTAATGACCTTCACAGGCAAGTATATCAAGCATTAGCTGATGAATCGTCATGCGAGCAAAATGATTAACGAGTAAAAAGCTAACCATAATAATCTTAAAACTCGCCAGGTTTTGTACTGGAGTTAACTAACACGAAGCATTAAATAATATGACACAAAAAAATAAAAGCGGCGTTGTTCCAAGCCATAGGCTTAGCCTGTTATTAACCTTAGCCCTATTTTGGTGGATTAACTCAAATTACACTAACCCGCTTTTATTATCACTGGGTGCAGGCTCAATCATGCTGGTGCTTTATATTGCCCAAAAAATGGATGTTATCGACCAAGAAACGCACCCAATCCGTCTAAATGCCAATATGCCAGGCTATACGATATGGTTAGTGAAAGAAGTTATTTTATCTAATATTAGTGTGGTTAAACATATCTGGCTGGGTAACAGCAGTATCTCTTCAACACTCACTACCATAGACACTCGCCAATGCTCAGATATTAATAAAGTCATTTACGCCAACTCCATTACCCTAACCCCTGGCACAGTAGCGATAGACTTAATTGATGACAAGCTTACTGTTCATGCTTTACATAAAGATGGTATCGACGCACTAAAAGCCGGAGAGATGGACCGCCGGGTAAGGGAGCTTGAAGACTAATGTTAGCTACTGCCACCATCGCTATTCTCGTTGTTATGCTACTGGCAATCATTCGCTGTATTGCCGGCCCGACGCTTTATGATCGAATATTAGCTTTCAACTCTTTTGGTACTAAAGCCATACTGCTTATTTCGCTATTGGGCTTTTTAATGGGACGCCCAGAGTTTCTCGATATCGCCCTTGTTTATGCCCTCATTAACTTTATCAGCGTCATCGGCGTTTTACGCTATTCAGACTCAGCCGAGTTCAAAGTGACCCCCTATAAATCTCATTTAACCAAGAAGAGGAAGAAATGAATCTCTTACTCGAAATAAGCAGTGGTTTATGCCTGCTAATTGGTAGCTTCCTTTGTTTTTCTGGTGGTATAGGGATTATTCGTTTCCCTGATTTTTACACCCGAATGCACGCTGCAAGCGTAACCGATACCTTAGGTGCAAGCTCAATCCTGATAGGGTTAATGCTGCAAAGCCCAAATGGTTTAGTACTCATTAAGTTGGTATTGATTTTAGTATTCACACTCTTTATCAACCCTTCTGCTAGTCATGCCTTAGCAAAAGCGGCATTACATAATGGCCTATTACCGCAAAAAGATAAGCCTGATCCTCAGGGAGGAAACAAGCCATCGAAGCCTTAGTAGATGTAATACTATTAATCTTTTTAGTGGTCATCGCCATCGCTATCGTTCGCATGAGAGATCTATTAGCGGTCGTCATGTTAACCGGAATTTATGGCTTATTATCAGCCTGTTTCTTTGTGGTACTCGACGCTGTAGATGTTGCCTTTACCGAAGCGTCTGTAGGTGCAGGAATATCAGGCTTACTCATGCTAGCCGCCATTACCATGACTGGCCGAAAAGAGGCGCCAAAGCGGCATAAACCCTTTCTTGCACTGTTTGTTGTACTCGTCACTGGTAGCATGCTGATCTACGGTACCCTAGATATGCCTTATTTTGGCACTGTTGATGCGCCAGTGCATCAACATGTTGCCCCGCGCTATATTCATGACTCGATGGACGAGGTAGGTGTGCCTAATATTGTGACGTCAGTATTAGGGAGCTACCGAGCCTTTGATACTTTAGGTGAAGTAGCCGTTATCTTTACCGCAGGTATTGGCGTGCTTTCGCTGTTATCACTGCCTCGTCGCCGTAAAAAAATTCAATCTGAAGAGCCAACAGAAGAACAAATGCATGAGCGCCACATGGTGGTGCGCATCGTCAGTAAAACACTTATTCCTTTAATCTTGTTATTTGCACTGTATGTACAATTCCATGGTGACTTTGGGCCTGGTGGCGGATTTCAAGCAGGTGTTATCTTCGCTGCTGCGATTATTCTTTATACCATGCTATTTGGTTTAGATACCGCTAAAAAGGTATTTAATCCGGCGCTAATTCAATTGCTTGCTGCTGTTGGGCTTTTGCTCTATGCCAGTGTCGGAGTTGTTTCCATGATCAATGGGGCTAACTTCTTAGATTACAACGTACTGGCTGAAAATCCGATTGATGGCCAGCACTTAGGCATACTGCTGATTGAATTAGGCGTGGGCATCACTGTCGCTTCGGTGATGTTAAGCATCTTTTTCAACTTTGATGGCCGCAGACAAGCTCAGGCTCAAATTCAAGCTGAGAAAAACAGCTCAGATAAAAAAGGGGAGCAGGATGTTTCTCGGACTCTATAACTATTGGATCGTCGTATTGTTGATGATGATTGGCTTTTATATCGTTATCGCCCATGGAAACTTGGTTAAGAAGTTAGTTGGACTCACCATTTTTCAAACCTCAGTGTTTATTTTTTATATCAGTGTCGGCATGGTCGAGCGTGGTAGCGCACCGATATTGGCTGAAGGGATCAGTGATTACTCTAACCCGCTGCCCCATGTGTTAATTCTAACTGCCATTGTGGTGGGTATTGCGACCACAGCGCTTGGTCTAGCACTGGTGATCAGAATCAAAGAAGCCTATGGCTGTATAGAAGAAGATGAGATCCAAAAACAAGATCAGCTCAACGAGGACGAATCATAGTGTTAGCTCACCTGCCTGTTTTACAAGTTGTGGTGCCGCTAATGGCAGCCCCGCTATGCTGGTTCCTAAATCGCTCCAAACTTGTGTGGATATTTGCCTTATTGGTGTGCAGTGCTACCTGTATCAACAGCATAATATTACTAATTGAGGTCATGAAGTCTGGCACCATTACCTATGAACTTGGGGGTTGGGAAGCACCTTGGGGCATTGAATATCGCATCGATAAGCTGAACGCCTTTTTACTGCTAATCATCTCCACCATAGGTACTGTGGTGTTGTTTGCCGCTAACACCAGCATACAAAAAGAGTTAGACGAAGACCGCCACACCTTATTTTACAGCTTATACCTGCTGTCTTTAACCGGCATGTTCGGCATTGTGGCAACCGGTGATGCCTTTAATGTATTTGTATTTTTAGAGATTTCCTCACTGTCCTCCTATGCCTTAATTGCCTTGGGTAAAGATAGACGAGCACTGTGGGCTGCTTACCAATACCTGATAATGGGTACCATTGGTGCCACCTTTATTTTGATTGGTATTGGCATGCTCTATCAAATGACGGGCACGCTAAACATGAGCGATTTAGCTGTTAGGTTAGTTGATGTTGGCCACACCCGTACAGTATTTGCAGCATTCGCCTTTTTAATTGTCGGGATCTGCTTAAAGCTGGCGTTATTTCCACTGCACCTGTGGCTACCTAATGCTTATGCCTATGCACCTTCAATTGTGACAGCATTTTTAGCAGCAACCTCAACTAAGGTTGCTGTGTATCTGCTCATTCGTTTTACTTTTACCGTACTTGGCATCTCTTTCTCATTCACCACCCTGCCCCTGCAAAGTATTTTAATGGTGCTTGGTCTTATAGGTGTTTTTGCCGCATCTATCACGGCTATTTATCAGCAAAATGTGAAACACATCTTAGCTTACTCAAGTATCGCTCAGGTGGGATATATGATCATTGGCTACTCGATTAATACCAGTACCGGCATTATGGCCACCTTACTACATTTGTTTAACCATGCCTTAATGAAAGGCGCGCTGTTTTTAGCATTAGGCGCTGTAATGTACCGCATTGGCAGCGTCCAGCTCAAACAGTTCCAAGGCCTAGGTAAACAAATGCCATTGACCATGTCAGCCATCGTTATTGGTGGGCTCAGTTTGATTGGTGTGCCATTGACCGTCGGTTTTGTCAGTAAATGGTATCTGCTTATCGCCAGTGTTGAGGCTGGTATGTGGCCAGTGGCCGTTCTTATTCTATTGGGATCACTGCTGGCGATTATCTATATCTGGCGTATTGTAGAAATGGCTTACTTCAAGCCGCCACTTAATGGGTGTGAAACTGTCAAAGAGGCGCCTTGGACCTTCCTCGCCCCTATTTGGGCGCTCATTTTCGCTAATATTTATTTCGGTATAGATACTCGCCTAAGCGTGCAAGTTGCACAGGCGGCTTCTCAAAGTTTGTTTGGAATAACCCCATGAATCCATCTTTGCCGCTGATGTTACAGCTAACTATCTTATTGCCTTTACTGGCAACCTTTGCAATTGCAGCAACAGGAAAGAAACCTAACCTGCGTGAGGCTATCACCATCAGTATCAGCCTTATGGTGCTTTACTGCGTAATCAATATCTACCAAGCCCTCATGGCTGGTGCCAGTATTGAGGTCTCATGGTGGGAGCTGATGCCTGATTTAGAGGTGAGTTTTGTCGTAGAACCGCTCGGTATGCTGTTTGCTCTCATTGCCAGTTTTCTTTGGCTAATCACCACCATTTACGCCATCGGCTATATGCGTGACCATAATGAGGATAACCAAACTCGCTTTTATATCTGTTTCGCTTTGGCGATTAGTGCAGTGATGGGGCTCGCCTTTTCAGCCAACCTGTTTACTCTGTTTATCTTTTACGAAGTGCTCACTCTATCAACCTATCCGCTGGTGACTCACTCAGGTACAGACAAGGCCAAACAAGGTGGCCGTGTCTACCTCGGTATCTTGCTCACTACCTCTATCGCCTTTTTCTTACTGGCCATCATCTTAACTTGGTTTGTGACTGGCACCCTTGAATTTACAGCAGGCGGCGTATTTGATGCCGATGTGGATACCACCATTGCAGGCTTAATCCTAATGCTATTTATATTTGGCATTGGTAAGGCTGCCATTATGCCATTTCATCGCTGGCTACCCGCAGCGATGGTGGCACCAACACCGGTCAGCGCCCTGCTTCATGCTGTAGCGGTAGTAAAAGCAGGGGTATTTACGGTATTGAAGGTGTGTATTTTCATTTTTGGACTCGACCTACTCCCCCAATTACCAACTACTGAATTTTTACTTTATTTAGCTACCCTTTCAGTGCTCTTAGCTTCAATCGTGGCGATGCGACAAGACAACTTAAAAGCCAGATTGGCCTACTCAACAGTGAGCCAACTCGGCTATATCACTATTGGGGCACTGCTAGCTACTTCATCGGGTGTGATTGGTAGTTCAATGCATATTGCCTCCCATGCCTTTGGCAAAATTACCCTATTCTTTTGTGCTGGCGCCATTTTGGTGGCTAGCCATAAATCTAAGGTAAGCGAAATGCGCGGCTTAGGTTTTGCCATGCCAATCACCATGGGCGCTTTTTTTATTGCCAGCCTTAGCATTATCGGCGTTCCACCAGCCGGAGGGACATGGAGTAAATGGTTCCTATTGATGGGCACTATTGAAACCGGCTATTGGGTTGTCATGGTTGCTTTAATGCTCAGTTCATTACTCAACATCGCCTACCTACTACCTATTCCTTACCATGCGTTTTTCCCCGGTAAAGGGTATAAGTCATCAAGTACAGATATTAAAGAAGCACCAATGGCTTCATTAATCGCATTAATTATCACATCCCTAGGCTGCTTGATTATGTTCATCCATCCACAGCCCGTTTATGAGTTGGCGAAAGCTATCTTGACTGTATCTGGAGTTAGCCATGGACAATGAGAAGCAATATCTCTTTGATAAACCGAAAAACATTCAGCGGGTTTTATACCTGTTATATACCTGTTGTGCATTGCTTGTGGCACTTGATTTTGTTATTCATCGCCATGTTTATCATAGCTGGGAAAACCTGCCAGCGTTTTATCCTATCTATGGCTTTGTCGGCTGCGTCATCTTGGTCATAGTCGCCAGCTGGATGCGTACCTTTTTGATGCGCCCAGAAGATTATTATGGACCCGTTGAAGAGCTTGATAATAGCAAAATTGAAATAGTCGACGTCAGCGATGGCCACGCCAAAGAAGCTAACAATAAAGGTGATCGCAATGTGGATGCTTGAGTTACCGCCGTTTGTGCTGTTTATCATTGGCGGATTGATTGCTGCTACAACTCGTGGAAAGCTGCGCGGTGCCTTGATGATAGTGATTCCAGTGATCAGCGGATTGCATTTGTGGACTGTGCCAGAAGGCGTCCATTTGCAATTGATGTTTTTAGACTATGAATTAATCCCTTATCGCGCAGATAAATTAAGCCTGATGTTTGGCTATATTTTCCATATTGCCGCATTTATTGGCATCGTCTACTCATTGCACGTTAAAGATACAGTGCAACAAGTTGCCGCTATGCTGTACGCAGGTAGCGCTATTGGTGCGGTGTTTGCGGGTGATTTACTTACCTTATTTGTGTTCTGGGAGCTGTTGGCATTTACCTCAGTATTTCTAGTTTGGGCTCGTCGTACTCCAGCAGCATATAGCGCGGGAATGCGCTACCTCATCATGCAGGTTCTCTCTGGGGTTATTTTGCTGATAGGTGCGCTGTTTTATATCTCTGAAACCGGTAGCCTAGCCTTTGACTATATCGGCCTAGATAGCATTGCAGGATGGCTTATCTTTATTGCCTTCGGTATTAAGTGTGCTTTTCCTTTTGCTCACACTTGGCTTACCGACGCTTACCCTGAAGCGACGCCGACCGGTACAGTGTTACTCAGCGCATTTACCACTAAAGTGGCGGTTTATGCACTTGCTCGGGCTTACCCTGGCACTGAGTTGCTGATATACATTGGCGCTACAATGACCTGTTTCCCAATCTTCTTTGCGGTGATTGAAAACGATCTTCGCCGAGTGCTTGCCTATAGTTTGATTAACCAAGTAGGCTTTATGGTCGTCGGCATCGGGATCGGGACTTCGCTGGCATTAAATGGTGCAGTGTCTCATGCTTTTAACGATGTCATTTTTAAAGGCTTGTTGTTTATGAGTATGGGCGCCGTACTGCATATGACAGGGCGTATAAATGGCTCCGATCTCGGCGGCCTTTATAAGACCATGCCAAAAACCACGATACTGTGTATTGTTGGTGCGGCCTCCATTTCTGCATTCCCTCTGTTTAGCGGTTTTGTCAGTAAATCCATGGTGATGTCTGCCGCAATGGAAACTGGCCATGACTGGGTCTGGTTAATGCTACTGTTTGCGTCAGCAGGTGTTTTTCATCACGCGGGGATCAAAATCCCTTACTTTGCCTTCTTTGCCCATGACTCGGGTATTCGAGCCAACGATCCACCGCTCAATATGTTAACAGCAATGTTTATCGCTGCCTGTCTATGTATTGGTATTGGTATTTATCCTGCAGCGCTTTATTCTCTGCTGCCATACGATACGGGTTACAACCCATATGATGCGACCCATGTACTCGCTCAGACTCAGTTATTACTGTTTTCAGCATTAGCGTTCGTTTGGCTCAATCTCAAAGGTAAATATCCACCAGAGCTTCGCTCTACTCACCTTGATGTAGATTGGGTATACAGGCGCTTAGTGCCTAATGCACTGCAGCGCATATTTGCAGTCATTTGGAAAGTGGATGGCGAAATTCGTCAATCAATTCGTGGGAAGTTAGACCAATGTCAGCAGTTTTTAGCGCGCCAATACAAAGGGGGGGGGAGCTTTATCTCGAGCGACTATCCATCTGGCAACATGGTGCTTTGGGTAGCAGTGATTCTAGCCAGCTACCTATTCATTGGCTTTATAAACTGACTCAGTCTCATTAATATACTCTCTAGCTTGTTTGCCTATAAACATGAGTAAACAGGCTACTTGTTGTTTTTTGGGGAGTGGATCTCAATTAATAATCAAGTAAATTATTGAATTAAAATTTAGCTTCAATCAATAAATCCTATAGAAAAAAACAGGAGTTTTGCCAACCAAACTCCATGTAATTTGGTTGCTTATTTAGCGCTTAAACCCTAGATGTGATAAAAGCCTTTCAAACCTAATAACAACCTCTTAGAATGGTTTTTATCATCATTTGTAGAGTCGATTAATGCTTAGATTAATTCAATCAAATCAGATGGAAGTTCTGTCAGAACAACTGTCTAAAATGCTCGCTATCCCCCTTGATAACGCTAATTTACTCGCAAATGAACATATCTTGGTGCAAAGTCCGGGGATGTCAACTTGGCTGCGCTTAGAAGTGGCTAAATATAATGGTATTGCTGCCGCCCTGTCCTTTCCGCTGCCGTCGAGTTTTACCTGGCAGTTATGCCATGAACTGCTGCCAGATGTGCCTAAAGATAATGCCTTTACTAAAGCGGCGATGACGTGGAAGTTAATGGATTTACTGTCGCCATTACTTGATGACCCTGACTTTGCGCCGCTACAAGCCTATTTAGCTCCGGTTGAAAATCAGCACGCCAACCATACAGATGAAGCGCTGCCTTATGTCCAAGCTGGCAGTTTTGATGCCATTAAGCTGTATCAATTATGTGGCCGTATTGCCGATATTTTTGACCAATACTTAGTGTATCGCCCTGAGTGGATTCTAGCTTGGGAGCAAAACGAGCATCCGCTGAAGCTGGAAGAAAACCAGCGTTGGCAACCTAAGCTCTGGCGGGCACTGATTGAATATAACCAGCACCACCTTCATGCCAGCACTTATCATCGCGCTAACTTACATCAACACTTAATTGCTGCACTGCAAAACCCTGACACTGTAATTAAGTCGCTACCTGAGCGATTATTTGTGTTTGGTATTTCTTCTATGCCGCCACAAACCTTGCAAGTGCTGTATCACTTGGCTGAACGCATTGAAGTGATTATGTTTTCCTTAAGCCCTTGTCAGCATTACTGGGGCGATATTGTTGACCCTAAAGCTCGCGCAAGAATGGCGCTGCAATATGTTGATAAAAAGCAGTTAGGCGAGCAATGGGAAGAAAAGCTCGAAGTGGGTAATCCGATCCTGGCTAACAATGGCAAAATGGGCCGTGAATTACTGGATTTAATGCTCGAACTACCGCCAGAACACACTGACTTTAGTTATGACTGCTATATCGAGCCCGAACAATCCCCTGACAGTTTAAATCTACTCCAAGGGGTGCAATACGATATTCTGCAAATGGAAACCCTAGGCCAAGCCCTTGGCCCTGATGCAGCACTTTATCAAAATGTCGCCAATAGACGCTCGTTAAGCCAGCAAGACCAATCAATTACCCTGCGCAGTTGCCATAGCCCGCTACGAGAAGTCGAAACCCTGCACGATCATTTACTCGAGTTACTGTCAAGCAATGCGAATGACAACGGTAAAGCATCACTAAAACCCAAAGATATCGTGGTGATGATGCCCGACGTGGCAGCTTATGCGCCTTATATTGATGCGGTATTTGGCACTAGCAATAGCGGTTTACATCGAAGTAATCAAGACTCAGGCAAAACAGCCAACTACTATATTCCCTATGCCATTGCCGATAGAGGCGCAGCTCAAGAGTCACCGCTAATTAACAGCTTTTTGAATTTACTCAATATTAATCAAAGCCGTTTTGGCCTCACTGACATTATCAGTATTCTCGAAGTCCCAGCAATTTTACGAAAATTTCAGCTCGATGATGATGCTCTGCAGCTTATTAGACGTTGGCTAGATGATGCCAACGTGCGTTGGGGCCGTGATGAAAAAACCCGATTGCAACAAGGAGTACCAGCGTTTAAGCAGAACTCTTGGGCATTTGGTATTAGCCGCTTAATTCAAGGTTATGCTTTTAATGATGAATCAGCGCTTTATAACGATTCACTGCTAGTACAAGGTGTTGAAGGCCAGTCTGCGCAAATTCTTGGCTATTTACTCAATTTCTTAGAGGCCATTGACGAATATCAACTGCAACTGGCTAGCCAATGTCCAACCCTTGAACGTATCGCGCAGCTACAAGCTTTATTAGAGGTTTTCTTTGATGCTGATGATGACGAGCGCGAGCAAGTTCAAACCATTCGCGAAGCCTTAGTCACCTTAAGTACCGAGCTTGAAGACGCCGGTCATCAAGGTGAACTCGATGTTGAAGTGCTCAAGCAATGGTTTAATCAAAACCTTAATGAATCTCGAGTTGGTCAGCGCTACCTTGCAGGGAGTGTGAACTTTTGTACCTTGATGCCGATGCGCTCAATTCCTTTTAAAGTGGTATGTTTACTGGGTATGAATGATGGGGTGTATCCACGAGTACAACACCCTGTTGGATTTGACTTAATGGCCCACAATGGCGCTATTAAAGGTGACCGTTCCCGCCGATTAGACGATCGTTACCTGTTTTTAGAAGCTTTATTGTCTGCCAGAGAGCAATTTTATATCAGCTACATTGGCCACTCTGAGCGTGATAACGCTGAACGAATTCCCTCAATGTTGGTGTCAGAGCTAACCGAGTATTGCCAGCTGTGTTATTTTGCTGACTATTATTTCACTACAAATAATGAGCCTCAACTCGAAATCGGCCAAGGCTTATGTGAAAGCTTTCGTGAAAGCGTTGAAGTAAATAATGCCGATAAAGCAATATTACGCCATTTAATCCAGCAGCAACCGCTGCAACCCTTTGATGCCAAATTGTTTACTGCAACTCAGCAAACTAAATTGCAGCAAAGTTATAATCATCAGTGGTGCCCGCCAAGTATCGCAGATGCGAACCACTTACTTAATAATGCCCGCTTCTTTAACCGCCTTAAGCCGTTAGATTTAGCCAACGATGACAACCCATTTGATGCTGTTGCCGACGATGGCAGCGCCATTGTGCAACTTGAATTGTCGGCATTATTACGCTTTTTCAGAAGCCCAGCGCAATTCTTTTTCAATCGCAGTTTAAAAATTGATTTTAATTTACGAATTCAAGCTGACGATAACGACGAGCCATTTAACTTAGATGCATTAGAGCGCTATAAATTGCAATCAGCAATGATTGACAGTGCAGTGCATCACCAACTTGAACACGCTGACATTGAGTTTATCAACCAGCTAAAAGCCAGTGGCAGTTTACCCATGGCGCCCTTTGATGATGTGCTGCTTAATCGCTATCAAAACGACATTAAATACGTCATTGGTCGGGTGCTCTATCTCACAGGCGATAAGAGCCACAGTCAGGAAGTGGATATTGATTTACAGTTTGAAGGGCTAACGCCGCTAAACAGCGAGGCTTTAGACAGCACTCAATCAAGCATTAACGTTAACCTTATTGGCCGCATCGATGATATTTACGCTAAAGGGCAAATAAATTATCGCCCTGGCACTGCCCATGGCCGTGATTTTGTCAGGGTGTATTTGCGCCATTTATGCCTTAATGCCGCAGGGGTTGAGAAAAACAGTTACCTGCTGGATATTGGCCATTTTCATGCCTTTAGCGCAATTACGCCAGAGTCCGCTCAGCAATTATTACAGCAATTTATTCAAGCTTATCTCAATGGCCAAGCCCAGCCGTTATGCTTTATGCCGCGCACCGCGTTAGCCTATGTTGAAGCCGATGGTGATCATATGGAAAAACTGCAAGCTGCCGAGCCATTATGGCTTGATGAACAATCAGGCTTTGGTGAAGGGAACGATCCCCATAATCGCCGTTTATTTAGTTTTCCTGAAGACTTTACTGAAGCTGAATTTGGCAAAACAGCCACCATGTTACTGCAACCTATGTTGAGTATTTATCACAAAGGCACCCTCGCCGAGCTTGACGAATATGCTATCCAACCACCTAAGCTCTCTGTAATTAAAGGGGGCAAAGCCTAATGACTCAAATTAATGACAATGCTAGCAAGTTAGAGGCCGCTAACACCGAAATGACTGACTCTGAAATCGCTAATGGCAAAGAAACTCACTCAAAAGTCAGCAAGCTTAATCCGCTAACACTGCCTTTTGCAGGTTCAAGCTTAATTGAAGCCAGTGCTGGCACAGGTAAAACCTACACCATTTCTGGGCTGTATTTACGGCTATTACTGGGCGATAAAGATAAAGCGCCGCTCACCTGTGAACAGATTTTAGTGGTGACCTTTACTAATGCCGCCACCGAAGAGCTGCGGGATCGAATTCGTAAACGTATTCAAGTGGCCTTTAAGTGCTTTATTGGCTTAGACACCAATGATGAATTTGTAGAGGCCCTGTACCAACAAGTACCAGAGTCTGAGCGGGCAATTGCCCTAAGACGGTTAGATTTAGCACTAAAGTCACTAGATGAAGCGGCGATTTTTACCATTCACGGTTTTTGTCAACGCATTTTATCTGACATGGCGTTTGAGTCATCGCTATTATTCGAGTCAGAATTTACTCTCGATGACAGTGAGTTTTTACATCATGCCGTGCGTGATTTTTGGCGTGAGACCTGCTACCCACTGCCACAAGTATTAGCCCAAGTGATTGATAACGAGTTTGGCGACCCTGATAGCTTGGCTTGGCAACTTAAACCGTTACTCGGCGCGAGCCAAGCCAATATCCCGTTTGTGGCGAAAGAGTTTAACCAGTTAGCTGATGAATTAGTTCAAAGCCTTGCTCGCTTTATAAAGCGCTGGCCAACAGACAGTGAAAAAGAACTGGAACTGCTACACAGCTTACCGCTCAATGGCGCGAGATTCGGCAAAAAAGCCGATGATTATCCAAAGCTTGCGGCCATGTATGATCGCTTAACCAATTGGGTTAGCTTCGGCAATGGCCTGCCGCCAGTTAAAGATTTAGAAATGCTGGCGCTATCTGAGTTAAAACTCAATAAAGGTGGCACTATCCCCAGCGCAAATGATGCGCCGCTGCTCGATCATATCGAGCGATTATTTGCACTTATCCAGCAAATAAAGCCATCATTTTTAATTCGCGCCCGTGACGGTATTCGGCTGCGATTTATGCTGCAAAAAGCCCAGCGCAACTTAATGACCCCAGATGATCTCTTGATCACCTTGGCTGATGCCTTATCAACTGCTACTAAATCAACTGATACTGAATCAACTGATACTGAATCAACTGATACTGAATCCAGCGCACACCATTTAGCCAAAGCCATTGCAACACGCTTTCCGGTGGCATTAATTGATGAATTCCAAGATACTGATCCGCTGCAATTTACTATTTTCTCTACCATTTATCAGCAGCAAACCCAGCTTGATAGTTTAAGTTTATTAATGATTGGCGATCCCAAACAAGCCATTTATGCCTTTCGCGGCGCCGATATTCATACCTATATCCATGCCCGTAAGCAAACTAAAGCGCACTATAACCTCGAAACCAATTACCGCTCATCCACGGCATTGGTCAATGGGGTTAACCAGCTCTTTAGCCAACATCAGGATCCATTTATCAGTGATGCGATCCCTTATGATGTGGTTGATACCCCAGCCAGCGCTGACAATAAAAAGCTCACTGAAGCCACTGAAGACAAATCAGCGCTGCGAATTAAACTGCTTGGCGAAGGTGAAAGCGGCTTAAATAAAACTACTGCCCGTCATCTACTGGCGAATGATGCTGCCAGTGAAATAAAACGTTTATTAACTGAAGCGCAAACTGAGCAATGCCATATGAATGGCAAAGCGCTCATCGCCAAAGATATTGCCGTGTTAGTGCGCGATAAAAATGAAGCCTCGGTGATGAAGCAAGCCTTAAGCGAGCGTAATATTGGCGCAGTATTTTTAAGCCGAGATAGCGTATTTAACACCCAAGAGGCCTTTGAACTGGCGATAATTTTACGGGCTATTGCTAACCCGAAAGATGAGCGCTGCCTTCGCGCAGCACTTGCCACTGAGCTTATGGGTTACAGCGCCCAGCAAATTCATCTGTTTAATCAAGATGAAGAGCAGCGACAAAGCTTACTGGACCAATTTGCTGATTGGCATCAAACCTGGCTTAAGCGCGGCATCATGCCTGCGCTGTTAAGTTTGGCTAACCAAACCCAGCTGATTAAGCGCTATTTAAGTAAACAGCTTAGCCCAAGCGTCGACAGCAACTCAGATAGTATGGCTGATAGTAGTGTTGATAGTAGTGCTAATAGTAATGCTGAAAGTGGCGAGCGCCGACTCACCGATTTCCGCCATTTGTGCGAACTACTGCAGCAAAAAGCCACCGAACTTGATGGTAGCAGCGCGATAATGAATTGGTTTGAGCAACAACTGATTGATGCTCAAGGCAATGATGAGCAGCAATTGCGCCTTGAAAGCGAACAAAATCTGGTGCAAATCGTTACCATTCATAAAAGTAAGGGGCTTGAATATCCCGTTTGTATGGTGCCATTTATCAGTCTCGCGCGGGATAATCGCAAAAAGCCTGCGCCTATGCTTTACCATAAAAATGACCAATTAGTTTGGGATGTTGAGGGCACGAAAGAAGGCTGGGAGCAATACAAACAAGAAAACCTCGCTGAAGATTTACGTCTGTTATACGTGGCGCTCACCCGTCCGGTTTATGTGTGTTACTTATACATTGCCAACCATAGCCGCATGCTTAAAGCAGGGGTAAGTAGTCACTTATACGAAACCGCCATTGGTTATTTATTGGGGATCACCACTAAAGATTGTGATTTTGAGTTGTTATCACAACAAGCACTGGCCATAAAAACCAGCGCGCCAGTGCCCGATGCCATTAGCGTGGTTCAGCTAGAGGCGATTGATGACTCAGTACTCACTGAACTTAATGGCCAGTCGCAACAATTGGCGGCAAAAACCTTGCAGCGTGATTACCACACCCCATGGCGAGTTGGCAGTTACTCAGGTTTGGTGAAACACCTTGCCCATGAAAAAGTCTCTCCGGGTGCCGACGATGAAGACTTTAGCCAAGAAACCCTGCCACAATTTGAATCCGCAGCAGACATCAACCCTTTTGACACTGATGTTGAAAACAACGCCATTAATCGTTTTACCTTCGAGCGCGGCGCTAATGCCGGTAGCTTCATGCATTTGGTGTTAGAGCTATTTGATTTCACCAATGCTGAGGTTGAATTGCCACAAGCCTTACCCAAAGCCATGGAGCAATATGGTTTTGACCAAGAGATATGGACAGATACCTTAATCCAGTGGTATCAACAAATCCTTCATAGCCCGCTCATTACCAATAATGCAGCGCAAGATAATCAGCTATTAAATGATCATGGTTTGCCACTGACATTAGCCCAGTTAGCCCCAGAGCAAAAATTAGTTGAGATGGAGTTTTATCTGCCCATTAGCCAATTAAAATCTCAGCAGTTAAATCAGTTGTTACAACAATATGGTTATGATGCAGGGCTTGAATTTGACGAGCTACAAGGCATGTTAAAAGGCTTTATCGATTTAACCTTTGAGTATAAAGGCCAGTATTTTATTGCCGATTATAAATCTAACCATTTGGGTGACGATTTAACATGTTATGACCATAATGCGATGGCGACAGCCATCAGTAGCCACCGTTATAATTTGCAATATATTCTTTATACCTTGGCACTGCATCGTTACTTATCTTTGAGAATGCCAAGTTATGATTACCAGCGTCATATAGGCGGCAGTTTTTACCTTTTCTTACGTGGTATGAGCCCAGAAGCTTCAGGCGCAGGAATATTTTTTGATAAACCGCCATTGGCCTTAATCACTGATTTAGATGCACTATTTTCAAACAACAATGCATTGGAGCAAAAATAATGATTACCCTTAGCGCCCCAATGACTCAGTTACTTAAAAATTGGCAACAACAAGGGTTAATTACCCCACTTGATCGTCACTTTGCCCTTGAAATGGCCAACTCTCAGCTCGCTCAAGTTGATGCCAAAAATGACACTGCTGATGAGTTTTTATTATTAATCTGTGCGCTATTAAGCCAGCAATTATCAAGTCAGCACAGCTGCTTAGTTATCGATAATATCGATCTTGATAATCCGTTTTGCGAGCAAGAGTCCCATTGCAAGTTAACAATAACCCACCAGCAACTCAGTGACGCTATCGAAGCATTAGCCTGTGTCGGCCAACCTGATGATAACCAGCCATTAATTGTTGAGCATAACCGATTGTACTTAAACAAGTATTATCACTTTGAAACCCAAGTGGCAGCCCGATTCAACCAGTTGGCACAAGTTAACTTAACTGTTGATACCGCAACGCTAGCGCAATATTTGAATGACTTATTCGATGAAAAACCAGATGTAAATAGCAAGAGCATCAACTGGCAAAAAGTGGCCACTGCAACGGCGCTAACTAAAGCCTTAGCGGTGATTACTGGCGGCCCAGGAACTGGTAAAACTACCACGGTCACTAAGTTGCTCTTGTTACTGCTAACTCAAAAAGCCTTAACCATTCGACTGGTGGCGCCAACCGGTAAAGCCGCTGCGCGATTAAGTGAGTCCATTAAAGCCTCTAAAGCGCGGCTAGTAAGTCAAGTTGAGCAAACCGCTAAGCCAGAGCTAATTGATGCCCTAAGCAAAATTCCTGAAGAGGCTGCTACCCTGCACCGTTTGTTAGGAGTGATCCCTAACTCACACTTATTTAGACACCACAAAGATAACCCTCTTAGGTTAGATTTATTGGTGGTCGATGAAGCATCAATGGTGGATTTGCCTATGATGCATAAGCTATTAAGCGCCCTGCCTAAAAATGCCCGCCTAATATTATTGGGCGATCAAGACCAGCTGGCATCCGTTGAAGCAGGCGCTGTATTGGCGGATATTTGTGCAGGGTTAAAAGTGACTGCCGATCTTAGTGCTAATGCATCACCATGGCAAATGCGCTATTCAGAGCAGCAAGCCAACTTATTGCAGCAGTTAACTCAGCAAAATACCAGTCAGTTTATCCATCCTAAACCTATGCTCGGCGACAATTTATGTATGCTGATGCACAGCCACCGCTTTAAAGGTGATGGCGGCATTGGCTTGCTGGCCAATGCGGTAAACTATGTCAACATCAACGGCATTCGCCGTGAGTGGCAGTGCGGCCATCAAGAGTTAACTTGGATAGAGCATCAGCCCGACGCCCAAAGTTTGCCGTTATTGCAATCGGCAGTGGCAGCTTATGCCGAGTACTTACAAAAAGTGCTCGATAATCAGTATGCTTACTCGCAGCAATTAAGCTGTATTTATGGCGCAGAAGAGATTATTGATACCTTCAATAAATTCCGCATTCTATGTGCCATGCGCTCAGGTGAATTTGGCGTTGATGGCATGAACCTCGCCATCACTAATGTGCTCAAACAGAATCATTGGATAAAACCCACTCAAGAATTTTACCTTGGTAGACCGATTATCATTCAAAGTAATGATTACAATTTAGGCTTATTCAACGGCGATATTGGCTTGATATTGCAAGATGAGCAAAAGCCCGAAAAATTAATGGCCTACTTCGTTAAAGCCGATGGCAGCTTGTTGAAAGTACAACCTGCAAGGCTGCCCAATCACGACAGTTGCTTTGCGATGACCGTACATAAAAGCCAAGGCAGCGAGTTTGAAAAAGTCGCCTTTGTGTTACCACAAAAACCCAGTAACGCCCAATGGCAGCTGCTGACTAAAGAGTTGGTTTATACCGCTATCACTCGCGCCAAAGAGCATTTTATTTGTTTAGGCACACCGTATGTATTTGAGCGTGCCAGCAAACAGGTAACCTCACGCGCATCAGGCTTAGCACTAAGGTTATGGGGAGAGGATAACGAGTAGTTGGTATCTCAACTATGGATACTGCCGCCAAGCAATTGATCAAATAGATATAGATAGAGCTAGAAATGTAACTTTTTGATGTTTTTTCCATAAAGCAGCTAAGTTAGTTCCTATGAGTTAATTCATAGAAACATGGAAGTATTATGGCTCTAGAAAAGAGTTTAGACCAAGCAGATAAGACAATAAATGACCCTAACCCGCCTAGATGGCAAAAGATAGGTAAAGAAAACTATAACCTAGCTATCAATCGATTCAGCCCGGGGCATGAATTTAAAATTGCGCCGCTACATAAGGAAGACTTTGAAATGTTGCATTTATTGTAACCCATATCACTAATGATAAAATATCCACTGTGATTGATTATAACGGCGAACTTATAAGTGTTTCAATCGCGTTCAATGATCTAGCTTGTGACTCAAAAACTCCCCCCTCAACGGGCAAAACCTCTAAGCCTATTTTAAGCTCTTCAGCTAGAAAGGATTCGTTTGAATGCGTCGTATTTTTAAAGCGAACAGGCTAGTATCATCGAACGGATAATCTTTAAAAAATTAAACTGGCAGTTATCCCGTTAAGATAACTGCCAAATCAAACACTAAAAACAACCTAAAAACTATCACCAGGTATTCTTACCCAACCTTCCATAAGCACTCTTGCACTGCGGCTCATGCTGGCTTTATTCACCTGCCAGCTACCATTGGATAATGTCGCTTCTGCGCCCACTTTTAGAGTGCCCGATGGATGACCAAACACCACTGAAGTACGTGCTTGTCCACCAGCGGCAAGATTGACTAGCGAGCCTTCAACGGCAGCAGCCGTGCCTATTGCTACCGCTGCTGTACCCATCATGGCATGGTGCAGTTTACCCATTGATAATGCCCGCACTTGTAAGTCAATATCAGTGGCTAATACCGCTTTACCACTTGATGAGTTGTATGCACTTGGCGGCGACACAAAGGCAATCTTTGGCGTGTGTTGGCGCGCTGCGGCTTCATCAATGTGTTTAATTAACCCCATTTGCACTGCACCATGGGCACGTAAGCTTTCGAAAAATGCTAATGCGCTATCATCATTGTTTATGTCATCTTGAAGCTCATTACCCACATAACCAATGTCGGCAGCATTAACAAATATCGTTGGAATACCAGCATTGATCATAGTGGCTTTAATGGATGGGATCCCTTTTGCGCTAAGCTCTGGCACAACTAAATCATCCACCACATTGCCAGTTGGGAACATCGCTGCATCAGCGTCTGCTGGCGCTAAAAACTCTACCAGTACTTCGGCTGCAGGAAAGGTCACCCCGTCTAATTCAAAATCACCGGTTTCTTGCACTGCGCCGTTAGCCATTGGCACGTGCGCAATTATGGTTTTGCTGATATTGGCCTGCCATATACGCACTACCGCAATACCATTTTCAGGTACGCGGCTACTGTCAATTAAGCCATTGGATATGGCAAACGAACCCACAGCCGCCGTTAAATTACCGCAATTACCACTCCAATCAACGAAGGGTTTGTCTATGGCCACTTGGCCAAAAAGGTAATCCACATCATGATCGGCGTGGCGGCTTTTAGACAGTATTACCGTTTTGCTGGTACTTGAGGTTGCGCCGCCCATGCCATCAGTTTGTTTGCCATAGGGATCTGGACTGCCAATGACTCTAAGTAGCATGGCATCACGGGCATCGCCCGCAACTTGAGCCGCTTTAGGTAAATCAGTTAGATTGAAAAACACCCCTTTACTGGTGCCACCACGCATATAGGTTGCTGGAATTTTTATTTGTGGAATATGAGACATCATGTTTCCTAAAATCAATCAGCACAATGAGTGAGAGACATTCATTGTGCTGATGTTTGTTAAATTTAACGCAGCTATAACTACTTATGACTCATCACTAGTCACTAATGGCTGGCCTCTAAAAAGTCTTGGGCAAAGCGTTGTAAAATACCGCCCGCTTCATAGATAGACACCTCTTCAGCGGTGTCTAATCGACATTTAACTGGCACAGTTAAATGCTCACCATTAGTGCGAGTAATGATTACTGATAGCGCCGCACCTGGAGTACGCTCACCGATAACATCGTAGGTTTCAGTACCATCAATTTGATAGGTATGACGGTTCTCGCCATTGGTAAACTCAAGCGGCAGCACGCCCATTCCTACAAGGTTGGTACGATGGATACGCTCAAAGCCTTCAGCAACAATCACTTCAACGCCCGCTAAGCGGACCCCTTTGGCTGCCCAGTCACGGCTTGAACCTTGACCATAATCAGCACCTGCGATGATGATAAGTGGCTGCTTACGCTCCATATAGGTTTCAATGGCTTCCCACATGCGCGACTCTTGCCCTTCTGGCTCGATTCGGGCGTAAGAACCTTGCTTAATCACTTGCTTGCCATCTTTACCTAAGGTGGTCACCATTTCATTAAATAGTTTAGGGTTAGCAAATGTGGCACGTTGTGCGGTTAAGTGATCGCCGCGATGGGTGGCATATGAGTTGAAATCAACTTCAGGCAAGCCCATTTTATCAAGGTAAGCACCTGCTGCACTATCAAGCATAATAGCGTTTGATGGTGATAAATGATCGGTAGTGATGTTGTCACCTAATACCGCTAATGGGCGCATGCCTTTCATGGCGCGCTCACCCGCTAATGCGCCTTCCCAATAAGGAGGACGACGGATATAGGTACTTTGAGGGCGCCAATCATACTGTGGATCAATCTTAGCTGAAGAGTCGCTGCCGTATTCAACTTTGATATCAAACATTGGCTCATACACTTTGCGGAATTGCTCAGGCTTAACGCTAGCAGCGATAACCGCATCAATTTCAGCATCTGATGGCCAGATATCTTTAAGCCTTATATCGTTACCTTGTTGATCTTTACCTAAAACATCTTTTTCAATATCAAAACGAATGGTGCCAGCAATAGCGTAGGCAACCACCAGTGGCGGCGAGGCTAAGAACGCTTGTTTCGCATAAGGATGAATACGACCATCAAAATTTCGGTTACCTGATAACACCGCGGTGGCATATAAATCACGTTCAATCACTTCTTGTTGAATCACAGGATCGAGCGCGCCACTCATGCCATTACAGGTAGTACAGGCAAAACCGACAATACCAAAGCCCAAGGCTTCAAGTTCGGTTAATAAATTGGCATCTTCAAGATACAACTGCACCGCTTTTGAGCCTGGTGCTAATGAGGTTTTAACCCAAGGTTTACGTGTAAGCCCCTTGGCATTGGCGTTACGGGCGATTAAGCCTGCAGCAATCACATTGCGTGGGTTAGAGGTGTTAGTACAACTGGTAATGGCGGCAATAATACAAGCGCCATCAGGCATTAAGCCCTCTTCATTCTCAACAATACCGCTAATGCCTTTAGCGGCTAAATCACTTGTCGATACGCGGCGATGTGGGTTTGAAGGACCTGCAATGTTACGTCCAACACTGGATAAGTCAAAACGCAGCACGCGTTCATATTCTGCATTAACTAGCGTGTCAGCCCATAGGCCATTTTGTTTGGCGTAAGTCTCAACTAACTCAACTTGTTTATCATCACGGCCAGTCAGTTTTAAGTAATCAATGGTTTTATCATCGATATAAAACATCGCTGCTGTGGCGCCAAATTCTGGCGTCATATTTGAAATCGTAGCGCGATCGCCTAATGTCAGATTAGCGGCGCCTTCACCATAAAACTCAAGGTAAGTTGATACTACTTTTTGCTCGCGTAAAAACTCGGTAATCGCTAACACAATATCTGTCGCAGTAATGCCTGATTGACGCTCGCCGACCAGCTCAACACCGACAATATCAGGTAGACGCATATAAGATGGGCGACCTAGCATCACGCTTTCAGCTTCAAGCCCACCAACACCAATAGCGATAACACCTAAAGCATCCACATGGGGCGTATGGCTATCTGTGCCCACTAAGGTATCAGGAAATGCCACGCCTTCACGGGCTTGCACCACTGGCGACATTTTCTCTAAATTAATTTGATGCATGATGCCGTTACCGGGCTGGATCACATCAATATTTTTAAAGGCCGTTTTAGTCCAGTTAATAAAATGAAATCTGTCTTCATTACGTCTGTCTTCAATGGTGCGGTTTTTTTCAAAGGCATCTTTTTCGAAACCTGCATGTTCGACAGCCAGAGAGTGATCGACAATCAACTGCGTTGGCACTACTGGGTTCACTTTTGATGGGTCGCCGCCTTTTTCAGCGATAGCATCACGTAAACCCGCTAAATCAACTAATGCGGTTTGACCAAGAATGTCGTGACAAACAACACGGGCTGGAAACCAAGGAAAATCGAGATCTCGCTTACGTTCAATAATTTGTTTTAAGCAATCTGTTAGCGTCTCAGGTGGGCAGCGACGCACAAGGTTCTCGGCATAAACGCGAGAGCTATATGGCAGTTTGTCGAATGCGCCTGCTTGGATATCATCAACAGCAGCTTTGGTATCAAAGTAATCCAGCTCTGTACCTGGTAACGGTTTTCTATAATTTGAATTCATAACCCAATCCATCAAGTTTGGTAATTGTTAGCTAGTTTGCAATTTGCATGTTCAACAAGGTCTGAAAAACAAAAGGCTGACCCATTGGCCAGCCTTTGACTGTTTATCTTTCGCTAATTGGCGTTACAGTGCGTGGCTCAGATCCGATGTAATCAGCACTTGGTCTGATAATACGATTGTTTGAGCGCTGCTCCATGACGTGAGCAGCCCAGCCAGTAAGACGTGAACACACAAAGATAGGCGTAAATAGCTTGGTTGGAATACCCATAAAATGATAAGCCGATGCATGGAAGAAATCAGCATTACAGAATAGTTTTTTTGTATCCCACATAAACTCTTCACAAGCCACTGAGATGTCGTACAAGCTAGTATCGCCATTTTCCTGAGCCAGTTTTTCTGACCAGGCTTTAATGATCACATTACGTGGATCTGAAGTGCGGTAAATCGCATGACCAAAGCCCATGATTTTTTCTTTACGCTCTAGCATGCCTGCCATTTGCGCTTTAGCATCGCTTGGCGAAGTAAACTTTTGGATCATGTCCATTGCTGCTTCATTAGCACCGCCATGAAGTGGGCCACGAAGAGTACCGATAGCACCGGTAATACACGAGAACATGTCAGATAAGGTTGAAGCACATACGCGCGCAGTAAAGGTAGAAGCGTTAAACTCATGCTCTGCATAAAGTATTAACGATACATCCATCACTTTACGATGTTGCTCTGAAGGCGTTTTACCATTCAATAGTTTTAAGAAGTGGCCGCCGATGGTTTCTTCATCTGTAACGCAGTCAATTTCAACACCTTCATGGCTGAAACGATACCAGTAACACATGATGGCAGGAAAAGCGGCGAGTAAGCGGTTTGCTGCTTTATGTTGCTCAGCAAAATCAGCTTCTGGCTCAAGATTACCTAAAAATGAGCAACCAGTGCGCATCACATCCATTGGATGTGCATCGGCAGGAATACGTTGTAATACTTCTTTTAATGCTTGTGGTAAATCACGCTGAGTCGTCAATACTGATTTATAAGTATCTAGCTGATCTTGCGTTGGCAATTCACCATTAAATAATAGATAGGCGACTTCCTCAAAAGTAGCATTTTCAGATAAATCGGCAACATCGTAACCGCAATAGGTTAAACCTGAGCCTGATTTACCTACGGTACATAATGCTGTATCACCTGCGCTTTGACCACGAAGGCCTGCACCACTTAGTTTCTTGTCTACCATAATGATTTCCTATTCTTTTATGTGTTTCGAGTACTATTTGGTTGTCTTTTAAATTATCGGTTTGCTTGTCGACAATCTTTGTTCAAGAACAATATTTGTGCATTAATCATCCAATCGCAATAAATCGCTATTGCTACAACGACAAAGCTTATAAACACTGTTTATCAACACTTTCTATCAACAGAAAACTACTTTTATGTCTTGCCAGTAATTACTTGTTTTTACCTTCAGCAAATAAGCTATCAAGCTTTTGCTCATAATCGTGGTAACCGAGGTAATCGTATAAATCCATACGGGTTTGCATGGTGTCGACAACCGCTTTTTGGTCGCCATCTTTTAAGATTGCGCTGTAGACATTTTCAGCGGCTTTATTCATCGCACGAAATGCACTTAACGGATACAGCACCATGGCTGCGCCCCACTGACCGAGTTGCTCTTTGTTCCATAACTCTGTTTGACCAAACTCGGTGATGTTAGCCAAAATCGGGACATCAAGTGCATCGGCAAAGGCGCGATAATGCTCTTCAGTTTTTACCGCTTCGGCAAAAATACCGTCTGCACCGGCGGCAACATAGGCTTTAGCACGGGCGATCGCCGCCTCTAAACCTTCTTGAGCAAATGAGTCGGTTCTTGCCATGATGAAAAAATCAGGATCAATACGGGCATCGACAGCCGCTTTAATGCGATCAACCATTTCTTCAGTAGACACAATCTCTTTGTTCGGGCGATGACCACAACGCTTCTGCGCAACTTGATCTTCCATGTGCACAGCTGCAGCGCCGGCTTTTTCCATATCACGAACGGTTTTAGCGATGTTAAATGCACCACCCCAACCGGTATCGATATCCACTAATAGTGGTAAGTCACAGGCTGAAGTAATACGCTGAACGTCAACAATCACATCATTGAGTGACGTCATACCTAAATCAGGTAAACCATAAGATGCGTTCGCCACACCGCCACCCGATAAATATATCGCTTGATGACCAATTTGTTTCGCCATCATTGCTGAATACGCATTAATGGTTCCAACGATTTGTAGTGGCTTGTTGTCGACTAATGCCTGACGGAATTTTTTGCCTGCGCTCATGATATCCCTCTCTCTATTTGTTATTGCTATGCGGCAGTTGTTTACGCTTAACTGCCGAAGCTTAATTAACGGTTTAATTTAGTTTCGATATTATTTTTGGAGTACATGATGTGACGACGCATTAGCATCTCTGCTAACTCTTCATCACGATTTGAAATGGCTTTAACTATATGGGTATGTTCTTCAAAGGCAGTTGTCACCCGAGGTCCTGCCATGCCTAATTGCACTCGGTACATACGAATAAGGTGATACATACCGTCTATCAGCACAGAAATGAGGTGTTTGTTTTTGCTCCCTAGAATAATGCGGTAATGAAAATCCACATCACCTGCTTCTTGATAATAAGACTCGCCAGATTTCACTTCATTAGAGTGTTTGCTCAGAAGCGTTAATAAATCTGCAATCTCTTCATCAGTCATGTTTTTAGCGGCAAGCCTAGCCGCCATGCCCTCAAGAGATTCGCGCACTTGATACAACTCTATGAGCCCTTCAGGCGTTAATGCCACCACTCGGGCACCTATATTGGCTTTACGTTCAACCAAATGGCATGACTCTAAACGGTTTATTGCCTCGCGGATAACTGCGCGGCTAACGGCGTACTTTGTCGACAGTTCTGTTTCACTCAGTTTTGAGCCTGCCGTAATATCGCCTTCAACGATGTCCTTTCTTAACTCAAAAAAGGTTTTATCGGCTGCTGTAATGGGCTGTTCAGTAAAAAATGTCATTTTAAGTAGGCTGTCTGACCAAAGAATAATTGTCGACAATATAAGCCAATAATAACAAGTGGTCAACATAAGCAAGCTAGATTGTCGACAAAAGTATAAAACGCCAGTGATAAATCAACGCTGCTAAGTTGTGGCTAAAGCATAAGCAGGGCAAAGTATGTTTACCGATATAAGCTCGCGATATGACTCAGAGAAATAACACAGAGAACTAACACAGAGAACTAACACAGAAAACACCCATGCTCGGTTAACGCCTCCCTTATTTATAAATAGACAGATAGATAGACAGATAAATGGATAAATGGATAAATGGATAAATGGATAAATCGTGACGGAGCGGATGAATAAACTCACCCATAAGCCCCATACATTGGGCAATGAATAAATGTATAACAGCCAAGCAAGCTTAGGGAGTACACCTAAGCCGTTTTAAATATCCCAAGTAAATAATATGGCTATGGCACAACTTTATTGCCCATAAAACGCGCAATTAAGCGGTGTTCATGACTATTTGTTGCTTTGTTCACCATTTACTCAGCCCTGCTCTTGCCTAGTGGCTTGTCAGTTCATTATCATAAGTTAATTTAATGCACATTCAGTGATATCCATCAGCAATTTTGCGGAGCAACAATGACAACTATCAACTTACTTTTAATCTGTGGCGGCGGCAGTGCAGAGCATGATGTGTCTTTGTTATCAGCTGATTTTTTTGAATCATCTCTCGCAAATAGTAACGAGATTAATTTACTGCGAGTTGAACTTGATAAAAATGGCCATTATCACGATCAAGATGGTAATGTTTGTGAGCTAACCAATAAGCGCGAAATTCGTTTTGAAGATCAGCAAAAAGCACCTTGGCCTGTAGACTATGTCATTCCTTGTATTCATGGATTTCCCGGTGAGACCGGTGACATTCAATCTTATTTCAATTTAATCCAATTGCCTTACTTTGGTTGTGAGTCAGAAGCCTCAAGAAACTGTTTTAACAAAATCACCGCCAAAATGTGGTTTAGCGCCTTAGGCATCCCTAATACGCCTTATATTTTTCTTAATGAACTAAATGATGACGCTATACAACAAACGGCAGCAGCCTTATCAGAATGGGGCTCAGTATTTGTTAAAGCCGCCTCTCAAGGTTCATCAGTGGGCTGCTATAAAGTTGATGACGCAACGCAAATACAACAAGTATTAACTGATGCCTTTAGTTTTGCGCCTTCTGTGGTGGTTGAAAAGACCATTATCGCCCGAGAGTTAGAAGTCGCAGTTTATCAATATCAAGGTGAAGTAATAGCAACACTGCCAGGTGAGATCATTTGTGCCAGTAACACTTTTTATACTTTTGAAGAAAAATATAATGCTTCAAGTAAGGCGACCACCAATGTAGTCGCAAAGAATTTATCTGAGGATGTGTGTGAAGCGATTCGCAGCTATGCGATAAAAGCATTTAAAGGGATGAAGTTAAGACACTTATCAAGAATTGATTTCTTTCTAACCGAAGAGAATGAAATTTTACTAAACGAGATTAATACCTTCCCTGGCTCTACACCAATTTCAATGTTTCCGAAAATGCTACAAAATCACGGCGAAAACTTTACTGATTACTTGGTTGAAAACATCAAAAGCCAATTATAAATCTAAACACATATACCAACTTGATACGACGATTAACGACAAAATAGCTATCGCGTCATATTGATTGAAACAATATTGGAATATGTTTGCTGATGGCCAGCATCTTCCAATTGTTTGCGCCAAGGGTTGTCTTGAACCCTGACCATATAGAAACGCTCACGGTAGGTATCAGTGACGAATGCAATCCCATGTTGCATTAATTCATAATGAATATCATGTACAAATACCAAAGAAAAATTCTGCCTGCCTGTTAACTGATTAATGTCTCCTCGCGTTAAGCTTACTCCATTCTCTAATTGTTCAAATTGAATCATTAGCCAATTCGCAAAATCTTTTGAACTCACCATTTGATTGCCCTCGTATTTAAATCAAAAAAACTACAACTAAATCTAACTAATAGTTTAGTGCACTTTACGATTTTCAGCACAATAGTTTAACAAACTCATCTAGCCAAACATTATTCATCAAATGAAAAAACGGTAGTTTAACACCAAGAAATCACACACTACCCATTGAAATATAAAGAATTAGAATAAAACAAACACAGTCAAATAAAAACATATTAAGATGTCAACTTTTTAACCAGTGTCAACAAAATGACTTACAACTTGATTTTATCCGTTTACTAGAACAGTATTGCAACATTAACCTAACAGCTTAATGTTATATATAGTATTACTTCTATGTTGTTCCTCATAACTTAATCGGAAAGGAATAATGTCAAAAATTGTTTTATGCATAGTCAGTTTTATGCTCATATCTGGCTGTAGTCAAACTCCTCATTTCAATGATTCAAACCTTAATTCAAACTCCCTAGTTGGCATTTATACTAATGATGATGGTTTTGGAAACCGTATTAATATCGTTTTAAATGAAGATGGGGGTTACGAGTCTCAACTAAATGGAACCATTGGAATAGAGGGGTTTTCTTATGGTGAATGGGAGCACACAACGAAGTCAAATAGTATTTTATTTTCCCCAATTAAAGAACATGGTTTTTTAAAAGGAAAACTTAAAACATTACTGATCATTAGTGATAGTAACAATATTTCCTTAATTCCAGCTAAAAAACTTAAAAGTCATTCTAAGTTAATGGCTGATTACGGACAATCAAACTATAGCTATCAGAAAAATAGTATTTAATTTAATCGTGCTCTAACCGCTTATGTACATGGATGTACTGTAAGCTTTGTTTAGTTACTTCAATAAGCCATTTTCGTTACTTCAAATTTAACTTCTCAATGATTATTCCCAGCTATAAACTTCAAATATTTTACAAGCCAGCCACAAAGAATACCTGCTCTGACATAGGCCTCAAATAGTATTAAATGCAACCCCAAAAAAGGCCAGCTTTCGCTGACCTTATTTATTGCTATTGGCTTTTACTAAAAGCCTTCCACACCAGCCATATCAGGTAATTGATGGGCTATCCCTTTATGACAGTCGATACAGGTTTTATCACCGCTCGCTAATGAGGTTGAGTGCATTTGCGAAGCGCGAGTCGATTGACGCGTAAAGTCCATATAATCGAAATTATGGCAGTTACGGCATTCTAATGAGTCATTAGCTTTAAGGCGTGCCCACTCATGCTCTGCCAACTCACGGCGTTTACCTTCAAACTTTTCACGAGTATTGATGGTGCCAAATACCTTGCCCCAAACTTCTTTCGAAGCCTGCATTTTACGAGCAATTTTATTGGTCCATTCATGTGGTACATGGCAATCTGAACACGTTGCGCGCACACCACTTCGGTTAGTAAAGTGAATGGTGCTTTGCAGCTCTTGATAAACATTACTTTCCATTTCATGGCAACTGGTACAGAACTCCTCGGTGCTTGCTAATTCAAGAGCGGTATTAAACCCACCCCAAAAAATCACCCCTGCTACAAAGCCACCTAATGTCAAAAAACCCAGGCTGTAATGAACACTTGGCCTGTTTACTACCTGCCAAACTAACTTCAATTTTTCTAGTATTTTTGCAATCATAAATGCTCCTAATGCTCAGTCGTTGAAGATTTTTTCATGAGTTCTTTAACATCCACAAAATCATTTTCAACCAATAACTTGGCATCTAACTGAGATACATGGCATTGAGTACAGTAATAACGACGTGGCGACAACGATGCCAAGAAATTATTATCTCTGTCCATATAATGCGTCACACTTACCATAGGGGCTTGAGAATGCCCAGTGCTACTACGCGCATGACATTGCATACATTTATTCACTTTCAAATCAATTTGATAACCATCAATTTTATGAGGAATAATTGGCGGCTGCATCGGGTAATTACGCACTTGCTTAACATCTGAATTAATCACTTTCTGCATAACAGGCGGTGTTGGTTCAACGTTTAATGGTGCAAGGCGTAATGTAGCAACTTTCTCATCAGGCACAGTTGCTGCCGTCAAACCAAAAGAGAATCCAACTAACGCAATGATTGACAATATTTTACGTGCTTTCATGGTGTCTCTCCTTAGGCTTTAACGATTTTAACCGCGCACTTTTTAAAGTCTGTTTGTTTTGACAATGGATCTGTCGCATCTAACGTGACTTTGTTAATGAGCTGGCTAGCATCAAACCAAGGAACAAATACCAAGCCAACAGGCGGCTTATTACGACCTCGGGTTTCTATACGGGTTTTAATTTCACCACGACGAGAAATAACCTTCACTTCATCACCACGACGTAAACCACGTTTTTTAGCATCATCTGGATGCATAAAACACACTGCATCAGGGAAGGCTTTATAAAGCTCTGGCACACGCTGGGTCATTGAACCCGAATGCCAATGTTCTAGTACGCGACCGGTTGATAACCAAATATCGTATTCTTCATCTGGCATCTCTGGCGCTGGTTCATAAGGCAGTGCAAAAATAACCGCTTTACCATCTGGCTTACCATAGAACTCAAAACCTTTACCGGCTTTAACATAAGGGTCAGACCCTTCACGGAAACGCCATTTGGTTTCTTTACCGTCAACAACAGGCCAACGTAAACCGTGCTCTTCATGGTAACGGTCAAAGTCAGCTAAATCATGACCATGTCCACGACCAAAGGTTGCATATTCTTCAAATAAGCCTTTTTGAACGTAAAAACCAAAATGTTTAGCTTCATCATTCAAGAACTTAGGATCCGCATCACTTAATGGGAACTTCTCAACATTACCGTTTTGGTAAAGTACTTCGAATAACGTTTTACCTTTAAACTTAGGATTGGCATCTAAAACATCTTGCGGCCAAACTTCATCAGTGGTGAAACGTTTTGAGAATTCCATCAACTGCCATAAGTCAGACATTGACTCGCCTGGCGCTTTAACCATTTGATGCCAGAATTGAGTACGACGCTCTGCATTACCATAAGCCCCTTCTTTCTCAACCCACATTGCGGTAGGTAAAATCAAATCAGCTGCTTGTGTTGTTACCGTTGGATAAGCATCAGAAACAACAATGAAGTTTTCTGGATTACGGTAACCCGGTAATCCTTCTTCGTTCATGTTAGCCGCAGCTTGCATGTTGTTGTTCACTTGAACCCAATAACAATTTAAATCACCATCTTTAAGACGGCGATTTTGTTCAACGGCATGGTAGCCAGGCTTTGGTGGGATTATGCCACTTGGAATATTCCAAATTTCTTCAGCATGTTTACGATGCTCAGGGTTAGTAACCACCATATCAGCAGGTAAACGATGCGAGAATGTACCGACTTCACGCGCGGTACCACAAGCTGATGGTTGACCCGTTAATGAGAATGGGCTGTTGCCAGGAGTAGAAATTTTACCGACTAGCAAGTGAATGTTATAAATAAGGTTATTACACCACACACCACGAGTATGTTGGTTGAAACCCATAGTCCAGAAAGAGGTGACTTTCTTTTTAGGGTCAGCGTACAACTCTGCAAGTTCAATCAACTTGTGCTCAGGTACACCAGAAAGCTCGCTTACTGATTTAACATCGTAGTCAGCTACAAACGCCTTAAACTGCTCAAAATCGATTGGGGTTGAATCACCCGCAGTCTCAACGTTCTTGGCTTTTTTCTGTAATGGATGAGTGGCTCGTAAACCATAACCAATATCCGTTTCACCTTTACGGAAATTAACATGCTTAGCGACAAAATCTTTGTCTACTTTATCGTTTTGAATAATGTAATTGGCGATAAAGTTAAGCATGGCTAAATCGGTTTGCGGCGTAAATACTATGCCTAAATCCGCCAAATCAAATGAACGATGTTGGAACGTCGATAACACAGCAACTTTCACATGTGGTGCACTTAAACGGCGGTCAGTCACGCGAGTCCAAAGGATCGGGTGCATTTCTGCCATATTAGAGCCCCATAATACGAAAGCATCCGCCGCTTCCATATCATCATAACAACCCATGGGTTCATCAATACCAAAGGTACGCATGAATCCACCAACAGCAGAAGCCATACAATGACGTGCATTGGGATCAATATTGTTAGAACCAAAGCCTGCTTTCATTAATTTAACCGCTGCATAGCCTTCCCACACAGTCCATTGGCCAGAACCAAACATGCCGACTGCAGTAGGCCCTTTAGCTTTAATGGTTTTTTTCCATTTTTCAGCCATGGTATCAAACGCAGTATCCCAACTAATGGGGCTGAACTCGCCATTCTTATCATATTTTCCGTCGGTCATTCTTAACATTGGAGTTTGAAGGCGATCGCGACCGTACATGATTTTTGATAAGAAGTAGCCTTTAATACAGTTAAGGCCTTTGTTGACTTCACTTTTTGCGTCACCATGGGTTGCAACCACTTTACCGTCACGCGTCGCAACGATAACGGAACAACCTGTACCACAAAAACGACATGGTGCTTTGTTCCACTCTAATTTGGTCTGCTCAGAGCTAGTAATTAAGTTACTTGCTGATGCCGGCAAAGCCATGCCTGCCACGCTGGCAGCTGCCATAGCAGCATTAGCCTTCATAAACTCACGTCTGTTCATACTCATTCTTCACCCTCTTCTAGCTCTTCGCTTTGGTGATAAACCATAGTGGCAGTAAGCACACCAGGTATTGCGTTAATAGTTGAAATGTCATCCATTAAGGAACGCTGGCTTGGTCCTTCAATCACTACGACTATCTTCATCTCGTTGTTAACTGATAAATCTGCATTGTCCATGGCCATAATTTGTTGGCGAACTTCAGCCATTTGCTCTGGTTTTACTTGCACTATCAGGCTAGTTACGTGGATTTCTTTTTTGCTCATCAAGATTACTTCTCTATTAATTTTTGTTTTAATTTCTATGATTATCCAGCGCCAGGAGGGCCAGAAAGAATTTGACTAAACCAAATGGTGAACCCTAATGCACTAACGAGTATCGCTGACAAAATGGGTGCTAAGAAAACCGTTAAAAATATAAAAATTTTAAGTTCTAGGCTTTTCTCAGTTTTAGAATCTATATTCATGGAGCCTCCGGCAGAGGTTTCTAAGGAAAGGGATGTAGCATAATTGTTACTGATTGATATTCGTGTGAATTCTATCTTTTATCAATGACTAAACTATATACTCACAAATTGGTAAAACGAATAAATGTTGATCTAGATCATAAAAAAACCAACAATTATTACAACTAGAAATGGCATATGAACAATAAAGCGCTTCAATAGTAAATCCAGCCAAAAATAAAAATCTCATTCATGTTAATTGATTCGATTTAAACCAGAACCACTGGAGAGAAATACTCATGCATAAGTGAGGCTGTAACTAATTTTG
>NZ_JBFRKH010000064.1:0-89396 GCF_041469265.1 Shewanella sp. 10N.286.51.B2 | reverse complement strand
AATGAGTACCTTAGAACCCAGAATGGCAAGGTGACTATTTTTGTAAAGGATTTCAGGTTAAAAAGACCATAAATATTTGCTTAAACCCCTTATGTTTACAAAACGGTATTTTTTTGTAATGAATTTTTAATAACCTAAACAAGCTAAAGCTTATCAAACCTCAGCCCTAACTCACTCACTAGGTTAATTTTTTTGGTGGATATAAGTGAATTTTGTACAGAAAAAAGATTTAAGTAATGTCGTTCAAATCCCTGCACTTCAGGCTAATAGGTACCAAGCCTTCGTTAGGTATATTAATAGAGAGTCTCATTCCTTAGGTCAAAATATCTCTGATTTTAAATGATTTAATTATGCAGATTTCAAAGAAGCATTTAGATTACTCTTTCTAGATGCTGGTTATCCTGAGCATTATAGAATTATGTCTAAAATTTGACGAGATAAGTTAGTTTTCATCCTGTGTGAAAACTAACTTAGGTTTTGTGTCGGTCATAATTTAGGCAGAGTAGCCAGCCAAATTTTTCCAAATATTTCATTAATCATCTCCTTCCATTTAGTGAATAATATTCTAGTATCCAGAACTGAACTAACCCAAGAATGCACGACATTCCATAATTCTCCCATTGAGCACCTAGTTATTAGCGAGGACAATAACTAGGAGTCAATTATGGACCAATCTCAAGTATTTCGTTTATACCCTAAATCTAGCAACCGTATCACTGAAAACTATTCTCTATTACTACTGGCAAATGTTGACAGTGATAATGGAACTGCAAAATTATGGTTTGAACGGTACATTTATCTACATTTAGATAAAGAAGGACACATGCTTGGCATCAGTATTAGTGAATCGCTCTTATATAAGCACGCCGATTTAGGCGCTCAATACTTAACAGGAGTGGATATGATAAAAATATTACTAATGTATAAAGATGAGATTACTGCCTTTTGTGAGATGTACAGCCTTGAGTTTCAGACAATGTTCGGCTTATGCCCTACAGATTATTTTGAATTCGCAGCGCCACTTTGGGTAGAATACGTTAATGCATTAAATTAATGTCATTAGCAACCAACTAGCGAACCTGTAAAGGTTCGCTTTTTTAGGGGGAAGAATTCTAAAAATATCAAAATAGACTATAAATCTTCCTCCTTTTAAGGCATGAGGAGTATTGCACACGACTTAAACGACTAACCATAAAATCACGTCAACAAAAATCATGCTCATTGCATGATTATTTACTTCACCTACCAAAATTATCCATAGTTGTTTGTATGTATATATAAGGCCCTACAACTACAGTAAAAAAGCCATAAAAACTAAAAACGCCTCGTCTCGAAGCCTAGTTATTGTTAGCTCACATGCGGAAATCAGAGAACATATCGGTATAAGAGCTATATCGTTATAAAATTTTTTCAACTAAAAATGTTTTAAATATTTGGGGTGTTAGGACCGCAACAATAACGGGAAAAAGGCATAGCGCCTTTTTTTCCGTTTAGGCGCCAAAGTAAAATGGCGTAGGTGACCATTGTATTGTGGTTTAGTGACTTAACACAGATGTGATGCTAGAAGCCTTCGTTTCAAAGGCTCCTGTCGGTGCCCTCTTTAATTTTAATGATAGAAAATCTTATCTAATTCACTGCAAAAAACCGTTCTGTATATCATTCTGCTTTGTAATAAATCGACGTCCGATTCTGTTAGTAATGGCTGGCGGGTCTTTTTATCTACTCGAGTCACCATCTCTTCGAATAGTTGGTTATGCAGTCGCTTAATATCACTGAATATCTGCTGTGATTGCGAGAACAACATCACTTTATCGTAATAGCCATGATTTAAGCCGTATAGCCATTTTAATAGAATGGTTTGCCTTGCCGCCTTGGTCTTAAATGAATGCTCCATTTCAATCGCTGTAATGCTGCCAGACACTTCAAGTACAATGCCATCCACGTTTCTCACATCATGAGACTTAAATAGCCTTTTAAACTCCGGCTCTGTCACCATAGTGTGCCAAAACACATTATCCTCGCCATCCTTACTTTTATTATGCACACCTCGAAGCTGGATATACTGCATCATCAAATCATGCATCACAGTATTTAGATTGACCCTTAATGATGCGTTCTCGCCTGAGCGAAAATACACTGCCACGGACAGTAATTCTTCAGCGTATTTTGCCCCAGCATAATCGAGTACATAGACGCGATTATCTAAAGACCGATGTGTGATAACCACATTGAGTAATTTCTCCTTGGTGAGCTTGTTCAAATGCTCTAAGGCTTGTCGTTGAGAAATACCATATAGCCAGGCAATAATCGTCGGTGACGTCACCCCAAATCTTGCCACTATTTTGATGGTGAGTTCCCGCCGAGCTTTGCCCGTTTGATTATTGTTAGCGCCGCAGAAATACCGCATAGGAATAAACAGATAAGGCTGAAACTTTTCAGCCTTATCGCCCGCCTCATAAACGCTTATGTTAATCGCATTCTGTAACGCTTGATGTGTGTGCATAGTGATATCCGTATTCTTTGAATTATTGATATCAATAAGTAGTGTCAGGCACTGCAAATTATCACCACATGTCTCGTAATTCATGCCGTTAAACTGATTTATCCCTACCTGGATGAAAATAGCGATGAACATCGCTACCAAGCCAGGCTTTGCCTGATGAGCAATTCACTCATATGCCATGAAGCGCCCGCCCACTCTGATGACTCGTCATCATCGCTGGCTTACGAACTCCGTTCTAGCACTTCAAGACATAAGCCGCGCATGCACCGAGCTACGCTCTGTACTAACCGCATTTCTGCCGCTGTCGATAGAGGGATGTGTGCCACATTTATCCCCTCATACGCCGCTTAGCTTTTCTACCGAAAAGACTTAAGGTTTAGCCATTAATTTGTCCCAAATTAACGCCTGAATTTTGCTAGGGCAAAACTAAAATACGGTTAGTACAGACCAGCTGTACATGCGCGGGCTCCTTTGAACGATGACTTCGTCAACGCCCAAATACGCGCTTTGAAAGCTTGTTATCACAAGCCGTTTTGTCGCAAAAAATCGTGCCGAGTTTTGCTGGTTAACAGCGAATTCTATCGAATAAAAGCCTTGGACTAATGAGGAGTAATTAAATTTTTTGAGCGAAAAAGTGAAGATAATAGAAAAGAAAATAAGCAGGATTTAACAAACTTTTTGTTGCTGAGCGTTGCAGTCAAACAAGTTTGCTTTTTAGCATTTTTTCATTAACTTGTATAGAGAACTAAAAATAAAATCGATGAAAAAGGATAATTCATGACTAAATTAAACTCGGCTCAACCCATTACGAATATCGACGGCACGCCAATGATTTCAGGCTCACAAGTAGATATTAATGGTAACCCATACGGCGTAACCGAAACGACAACGAGCCTCAGTTTTGATGACTCATCCTCATCCTGTGACTCTAGCTTTGAAAGTAGTTTTGATAGCAGTTGTGACTCTAGTTTCGACAATCACTTTTAAGATAGCGGGTTTTAATCATATGACTGAACAACTATTAGCGAGACTAACACCCTATTTTTTCATGTTGATCGTCTCAATCATTTGTGGCTACCTGTATTTCACACTCAATAACGGCATCTACCTTGTGCCGATAGTCGTTATGCATTTGAAATTTCAATGGGGTTTATATGTCTATGATAAGAAATACGATACCCCAACCAGCCCACCAAGCTGTTGGACTAAGTGCCAATACATATTCTTTAAATTTATCTAACCAAAAGGAGTCATGCGATGGAGTTTATCGTACCGCTAGTTTTACTGATTGTTGGCTGTATCATCATACGAAGAATATCATCAAATAGAAAAGGCAATAAAAACAATGATTAAATCACTAAACACTTTAATGAACGAACCTTAAGCTAATTAATTTAAAACAAGGCATAACCCACTATTTAAAGATTAAAATTGATTCGTGAATAATGTTGAGTACTTTAGATACAACATTGAGATTTATGATGAAAAAAATGGATACAACAAGCTCAATTATGAGTGACCAAATAAATACTGAAGACTATCGTCTAGCTATTGTCGATAAAGATGGACAAGTAATATGGCAAGGTCACGTTGTAAAACAAACAATATTTGATGCGATGACTAATCAAGTTATTAGACAATTCTGCAAGCGATTTAACGCTTTTAACAAAGAGGATTTTAGATGAGTACCAGATAACTAATAAATACACATAGGCTACCGAAAACCTATAATAAAGTGATTTTTTTATATGTTAGTCGACAACTCAATTGACTAATTGAGGAGGCACTATAACTATATCAAATCATATAGAATTAGATATGTCTGTAAATCTAAACACCAAACAACAGTTTGATCAAACTGGCAGTCTTGGGCAAGGTCATAATATCTTACTGTTTGGTTACAGACTTAATTAACTCAGTTTACTTGTGCTTTTGATTTCTTATTACTTAAACAAGCATTTCAAGTAAAATTCAGCACCTTTACGGAAATAGTTCAAGAACTACAGCAAGCTAAAAAAATAGACCCTCTACACAGCCCTGTGGAGATAGGTTACGATGTAATGAGCAAAAATTAGTTTTATTAATTCATTCCACTAAATCAACTCCTTTCATCATTTGACCAGTATGTTTATTGAAACGAATAATCCTTTTATTGTCATTATGAAATACAAAAGTCAGATCAAAACTGCTTGCAGTTTTTTCCCCAAGCAATTGATTAAAAACACTTGATAAGCCAGTTTCTTCCTGATTGGAGCTTGTATGGATCTGCATAGTAATACTTTTAAACGTATCTTTCACCAATTGACGAATAGCAAGCCTTTCTTCTCCACCAAGTTCGTTTAAATTGTCAGTTAATTTAAGCCAACGATCTGTAACTTCATCTCGAGATGAATTTGCTATTTTTAGCTGTTTATTTTTATTCTGCTGTATTTTGCTAATAATATCTTTTGATTCAGACTCTAGTTTTCTCATTGCTGGAGCAATGGAATCTGGAGATTTATCCCCAAATTTTGTTAGAACGTCTACTAGATTGTCGATTTTACTTGTAAGTTGAGAAAGTTGAGACTCTAAATTAGATCCTTCTAAGCGAATAGATTCATGGTCAGTGCTATTAAGTAATATTCGCTGCAAATTAACTTTATCTTGGCAAAATTTCACAACTGCATCTTCTACAATCTCGATCTGTAAAGTCGACGTCATAACGCAATTATTATTCCTCCTTGCCTCAACGCAACCGTAACGTTTATGACTACTTGGTACTTGGCTAAGATCCTTCTTTCGATAAATAACATGCGACCCCACTGATTTACCACAGTAACTACACTTAAAAACATCTATACCTGTTAAAATACCGACAAACTTTTGCGAATGTTTAATCGCTCCGCGCTTACTAGAATTGGCAATCAACAGATTAAATTCTTCTTCACTTATCAAGGCCGGATAATAATCTTCAAGTACATAATCAATATCACCAACTTTGACATTCAATTCACCTAGTAGAGAGCGGCGTTTTACTTCCTTATAAACATTAGCGCCAGTATGGTGAACAGTACCTTTGCCGAATTCATCATTTAGCAGTTCAGCTATTTTTAACCCTCCGAGACCTTTAATATAGAGCTCAATTTTACGGATCATGATAGCTTGTTCGAGTGTATCAAGTGTGAATTGTTTTAACTCTTCATCCCAAACACACCATTTAGGAGCCTTACCACATTTTATACGAAAGCCCCTTTTGCCTTCTAACCAATCATTACATTGTTTAGTCAAAGCTGAGCGAACGCGGATTGACTTAGTTTCACTTTCTTCATGTGCACGGATCAAAACAAGGATTATAAAAACTAAATCCATTGAATTTTCTTTAATTGTCCTCTTATTATATTCTTTGCGATCAACAGCTGTGATTACTGTGATATCCGCATTGATAATCTGGGCAATAATACCCTGACTTTCAAGAGGTGCAGCCCTAGAAAGACGATCTAGGCTTTCAATCACCAATATAGAACCCGAAGGCACAAGGCCTTGTTCAACAGCAACTAGAAAAACACCTAGGGCACCTTTTTTAATATTTGCACCATTGTAGGCACTTAACCCCATATCACGCATAGTAAGAGAATCATCAAGCTCCAAGCCTTTTTCTTTAGCAACTTCTTTGGCATAACTCACTTGACGATTAAGAGACTGACCTTTAGCCTGCTCCATAGTTGAGAAGCGTATATAACTGTACAGTAGAGGCTTTGAATGTGTATGGCTCATTATTTTTACCATGATGAAAGAGTTAACACTAGCCTATTACATTACTATAACAACGTCTAGTTTCACCGTCTTTTGGCTGGCCGACCATCGCTGTTGATACCCATATTTTTCGTATGGCAAATCGCACTAAATTTGCCATGGGTAAAAATGTCGACCAAGTAGAAGAAAAAATGCTGAAAGTCACCCCTGCCGAATTTAAAGTCGATGTACATCACTGGTTTATTTTACATGGACGCTATACCTGCATCGCCCGCAAGCCTCGCTGTGGTAGCTGTATGATAGAAGACCTTTGCGAATACTCTCCACCAAAGAAAAAGTAAAGGATTATACTCATGCGAAGTAATAGATTCCCAAGGGAATCTATTTTTTTACCTTTACAAAAGCAAAAAGGCCAATTAAGGTGTATTTATGTATAATTAATGGTTGACTTTGCAATGAATGCTTTGAGTGTTAATGTTCAAGTAAAAATATACAAGGATATAAATGGTTATTCATTTCCCGCTGTTATTAGGGATGGCTTACCTTGCTGCTTGTACTTGAATGCTTATCTTAATGGCAATCATAATTCTCCACTTTCAAAGTCAAAGTCAAAACAGTCACCGTCATTCTATACCATAAAAAAATATGCCTACGAATTGAAGTTTCTATATTGCTTCTTCATTGATAAAGGTATTGATCTCGTTGAGCGTGTTGCGAGTGGCACTTTTCTATCTATTGAAGAAATTGACAGTTATATTCGTACTTGTAAATTTTATGTGGGCACAGAATCTGATAGCGAAGACAGCACAGTAGTTACCCTTACCGATAAAAGAATCAGGGATGCAATCCATGCGACATCCAACAGTCAATCAGAAGTGTCAGCGCATACTTTTAATCAACGCCTCAATCGCCTGAAAGCCTACATTGAGTTTTTATACGTGTGCCATCACTACGATAAAGCTGAAACTAAGCAGCAAATCAGCACCGATGACCAATTTAATAAATTTAAACTCTACATAAGCACCGTAATATCTAGCTCCCGAAAGGACAATACTATTACTAAAGATGCTTTTGAATCTGCTATCCCATCCGATAAATTCTTTAATTTGTTGGATGTTATTCAAGAATGCTCTCCTGATAATCCATTCAAATCGAGTAAACTTCGAAATCAAATAATCGCCCAAATATTGATTGATTCAGGGGTACGCGTGGGTGCGGTATTGAAATTAAAGGTAAGTGATTTAATAGATGATTGGGGCAATCCTAGATTCCTACTCACCCGAACGCCCAACGACCCAACGGACACAAGACGCCTTCCCGCTGCGAATAAAACAAAAGCACTTTCTGTTCCAATCTCTCGTGATTTAATGAAGTTTATTAAGCTCTATATTGAAACCGTGCGTAAAAGCACACCAAACGCTCATGAACATGATTTTTTATTCATCTCAGAAAAAGGAAAAACCATCGGACAGCCAATGTCTTACAACGCAATCCACAAGGTAATTAAAACGTTTGGCGACTCTATTGGCATAACTCTGCACCCACATTTACTTCGCCATAAATGGAATGAAATCTTTGAAGTTAGAGCAAAAGAAAGAGGGTTTTCACCTGACCAAATCGAAGACCTTCGCAAATATGCGATGGGCTGGGTTGAAGATTCAAAAATGGCATTAATCTACAACGAGTTCATGTTGGCGGTAACTGTGGCTGAAATTTCATCGAGTAATCAGAGCCAATCAGTACCGAATCTGAGAGGTAGCAAATGAACAGCGTTGAACTTAAAAGCTTAAAAATTAGCTATAAAGGAAAACGAATTTTTCAATCAAAACAAACGGGCTACGAGTTCGATCTCTTTTCTGATGAATGGTTGCTTGGCTACAAGAAACCCCTTTACCTTAACTGGATGAATGAGCTAGATAGCGAAACCTTTCTCGACCTACGACTGACTATCGCGCACGTTGCTAAACATTATGCTTATTCAACCCTAAATGGCTATGTCAGCACCTTAAAAACCATTTGCGATTACTTAGAGCCAACGACTTTTGAGGCGTGGCGGTTAACGCTCACGGACTATAAAAAGGCTGTAAGAGATGCCCTAAACGCATTTACCAAACGAAGTCACGAGTACCGCAGCAGTCTTCTTACTCCGCTCTATGACATCGTTAAGGATGAGAATTTAGGCACACGAGGTCATCAAAAAAATATCCTTGATGAAACAACAGGCGCTTACAGTGAAATCGAGCGTGATAACCTTCTTGAAGCACTAAGAATTGAAACCTTACATGCGCTCAATAATAACAGCGCAACAACACAGAACTTCACTCGCCTTAGAACTGTTCTAGCTTGTCAGATGATGGTTGCCATCGTCAGAAGGCCTACGCAATTGGTTAAAATTAAATGGTGTGATCTCTTACGGGTAGGCCAGGCATTTACGTCGCACAAGGAAAGCAATCGAGATTGGCAACCTCTCACACAGCATCATTTTTCTGATGTAGAGCAATTGCACTTACGAACCTTTAAAGGCAAAACTGGACAGTTTAGAGTCGATGCTGAGTCACGTTCACATCGCTTAGAGCCAAACCTGTCTGAGCTGTTGCTTCAGTATTACCAAGTGTACGAAACCACCCTTTGTGCTTCATTGAGCATAAACAACATCGTACTGTCCGAAAGTGAAACCAAAGAGTTAATGCAACGGCTCCCCTTGTTTCCAGACCAAAGTCTATTTTCAGCTGAATTTGATACAAAAGAGAATCTGTTTAAATCCGTGAGCGATACATCAGAGGCTTTCCACCTCCAATCCACCTCTCTTATGGGTAATATTGCTTACCTCTTCAATAAAAAACTAGACATTAAAAGTGACCGTATAGCCCATAAGCCACTTGCCTTTAAAAATAATCGCTGGCGTCATACCCAGCTCACTCTCGCCGCTTGGATGGGATTAAGCCCTGCGCAAGTTGCTGCCATTACGGGGGTTACAATAGACGCAATACAAGCTTACCTTGATTTAAAAGCGCCTGAACGAGTCAAAATTGACGAAGCCTTTGCGGGTAACAGCGTCATACAGCGCTTTGATAGCATATCTTCGAAAAAATTACAGCAACACTCAGACTTTAAAGTTAAAAGCCCTTTTGATGAAGAGATGGGGCACAAACTTAACCCAGCCAACTGCTCAAGCTGTCAATCAAAGGGAGCCGCTCCAATGGGGTGCTATCCCTGTGATAACTTTCGACCTTTGGAAACCGCAAACCATCAGCAATATTTAGATAAGGCAGAGCGTAAACTGGCGATTAATAGTCAATCAGGCCACCCCGCCACGGTTAAACGACTGCAAACCATTATTCTTTATATCAGAGTGACAATGATGCTGTGCGAAGAACGACAAACCATGAAAGTGGGGGCGCAAAAATGAGTCAGATTAACCGCTACATTGATAATCAACGCGCTTATGTCGCCAAAAAGAAAGCACAGCCTCTGATTGGATTTACCAACGCTCAAGGTGAGCAGGCATCTTGGGAAGATATTGCTGTCACATTTACCGACAGTGACAACAGAACCCAGAATATTTACTTTTGTAATCTAAATAGAAAGAAACCCCAAATAGGTACGCGTTTCACGGATGAAGATCGTTTAGCACCCGAGGTGCATGAGTTATTATTTACCTATGCCCTTGATATATTAAAAGAAAACATATCTATAAAATATAAAGTAGGAAAACTCACAGCCGCAAGAATCTTCCTTTGTCACCTAAATGAGAATGTCGCGACCGCCACCCTTGAAAGGATTCAATCTGCCATCAACCTGATGACATACAGCACTAACTTAACATCTTTTATCAACTGGCTGCATCAACATAAAATGCTGGCGAAGAGCTGTCAGCCCTACATTAATACTACAGTTGAATCAGTTCGCAGTAAAAGTGGCGATGATGCGCTACAAGCAGAACAAAACAAGCTCCCCTCCGAAAACGCACTACTGGCGCTCGGGGCTATCTTCTATGATGTTATTCCAGCCTATCAGGGTGATGACAAGGAAAACATTAAGGCTTGGCAATCCCTTTTATTATCGAAGCAAGAGCAGCGAGACAGCTTTAGTTGTACCATGGCAGCACTTGGCATGGCTTCACCTAATCGGGTCGGCGCAGAGCAAGTACTTTTAACAGTGCAACGCATAAAGGCTCATACACAAGTTGTCGATGGACAGGAAAAAACGGTGCATTATCTCAACTGGCGAGGCTCAAAGGGGTATAAGGATAATCAAAATCACATTAATGCAGAAATGGTCGACAGCGTAGACAGAGCGTTGCACTACACCATTCTCGCTACAGAGCCTGCAAGAGCGCTGGCTCGATTCTATCAAAAGCCGAACCGCCCTCTCAAAGAAGTGCTCGGTGAATTTACGCCCAGCGATGAGAATATTGCCCTGCTTAAGCCTTCCATGAGCAAATCAATCAATCTATTACATCTTGGTTTGCTGCTGGGCTTTTTTGACGGTAGTGACAAATGTGTGCGAGTTACACCTGACACAAAAAGGGCAACCGACAAAACAGACGTACGAAACCCGCATCAGCCAAGGTTCATCAAGCCCATTGCACAGCTTGAACCCTTCGACACACTGGTGTTTAAGGGTCACTGCCCTTACGCTTTTGCGCTTACAGGAAGTTCGTGCAATTCGCAGCCTCAATACGATAACTATACAGCAGGCAAGCAAGAACCCACCGTAGCAGAGTTTCAAAATCACACCATCGAGATGAATCAATCTCACCTAAAAGGTTACAATAAACATCAAACTAAACTTGTGGATTTTGAGAAAGCATTATTTGCCTACACACAAAAGCAATTGGGTGGCAGAGTGACACACCCCTTCTTTTTAGTGGCTATCCATTCGCTAAGTAGTTACTTTTCTGACGATCTAATAAAACGCTCTAAAAGTAGGCTTACGCTCTTTGAGCGACACGGCTTCTCATCCAGCTTTTTGCTCAAGCCGCACCAACTGCGTCATTGGCAAAATGATCTTCTGGCGAAAAAAGGACTGCCTCACCACCTTATTTCTATGTTGTCAGGCCGAAAGAGCGCCGAGCAAACACTGACCTACATCCATACCACTGACGCTCAAAACGCTTCTGTCATTGGGGATATCTCTTATTCTAATGAACTAGAAAGCGATGTCGAAAATAAGATAAAGCTTCGTATTGCGACCATGGAACAATTTAATAAGGCTATCGACAATGAAACACCGACTTTTGTTCATGAAACAGGGTTTTGCGATCAAAACCTCGCCCTCTCACCCTGCACTTATATGTCGGAGTTTGAAACGCAATGTGCGTTATGCTCATCTTCTTGCCATGTGACCCATGATAGTGAGGCAATCGACTTACTCCAGAAGGATTTGAAAGTGCAAACGCACAACTTGGAGAGGGTTCAGGCGTCTATCAACTTTGAAACCAGTGAAGCGCAGCACAAGTGGTACAGAACCCATTATCGCAATACTTGTATGCTAAAAAAACTCATTGAAGTGTTGTCCGACAAGACAATAGAGGAAGGTCGTATGGTGCGATTGCTAGCTGGTTCAAACAGCATAAGAATCACCAATTTAGAGACCCAAACAGTGGAAGATACAGAGTTAGCGCTACCTGATGCCGAGCAAGCCCTGCAAGCTGCTATTGAGGCAAAAAACGACAATAACAAAGATGAAGCCACAAATAATTTTTTGGGTTTCTTGGGCTCACTCTAGGGCAATAAATATGGCAATTAAATCACTAGAAACTGAACAGCAAATCTCCATTCAAGCCCTCATCCGAAGCTGGGAGGGTAAACTAACGTGGGATTTACTAGTCACAAAAATAGAATCCAGCTTAGGTATCGCTACAACGAGACAAACGCTCGACAAGTACGCCAATATCAAGCACGAGTACAAGCAGAAAAAGCAAGTATTAAGGGGCAAGCCTGTTTCGTCTGAAAACAAGGAATTAATTGCTTACTTGCAACAAGACGTGGATTTAGCACAAAAGGTGATACAACTGGAGGCGCAACTTGCGGTAGCACAGTCAGAGATTGGTAAGCTTCAGGCTTTCATTCAAAAGTTATCCAGCATTGGCAAAACTAATCCAAGTGTCATGGATGTGTTTCAAAAAACTCTGCAAGACATTGAGCGCAGCAATTCGTAAACACCCAACAATGTCTAACGCACTCAGCCTTCAATCAAAATATAGCGAGGGGTAAAATGGCAGGTGGTCAGCAAAAGGCGCAGCAAAACCTTGAGGCATTTGAGGTTTGGAAAGCCACACAGACGGACGATGACTTTAAACAAATCGTGTTCAGAGGTCAGCTTAATCGCATTGAAGTGGCAAAAGGGATTGGCTGTGGTAAATCTGCTTTAAATCAAAACCCTGCCCTCAAAACGGCACTTAAAGCTTTAGAAGATGAACTGCGTGGTAAAGGCGTCCTGCCACCTTTAACTAACGCTGCAAAGAAGAATGCGGATAAACCCAAAGCCTACGACAATACAGCGAATCGTAAACTGCTTGATTCAAAGCGAGTGTCTTTATTAGAGTCTGAGAATATTGAATTAAAAGCTAAGGTCAAAGAGCTTGAAAAGCGACTTGAACGTTTCGGTGAACTGTCTGAAACCTTATCTGAAATGGGGTTAATGCCACGATGAATGCCGCTTTGCATGAAGACCAGATGCGTGTAACTAGTGTCCCTTTCCGCTCGACCAACATGGTGATATTCAGCGGTGTGCCGCTGGCAAAAGGCTCTTACAAAACCAATAGTGGCAAGTATTACGTCACCATCAAAGTCGACCCTGAGAGCATCCCCATACAACCTGAACTGGGTCAGCATTGGTCAGTCAAAGGTCATCGACAATTAAAAAACATCGAGACAGGCGATTATGTGATGCAGCAGCACACCTATGAATCACCAGAGTATGTTGAGTGCTCTTTGCCCGAAACAGGTGAGCAACTAATACGCTTTATCGCCAGAGAAAGCATATTCAAAGGGATTGGGGAAAGCAAAGCCAGAGCGCTTTGGCAGCTCTTAGGTAAAGACTTTCATGTCACATTAAGAAATGACACACCTGAATCCAGAAAGCGCCTGAAATCGATTGTGAATGACGATTCTGTGGAATCACTTTACAAAGGCTATGCCAAATACAAAAATTTAGCGTATTGCAACTGGATGAGTGAGCACAAAATCCCTGCCAGTGTGCAGCAACGGCTCCTTAAGCATCATGGTGAAGTCTCTATCGATGTTATCAAGGGCAATCCCTATGCACTTATTGGTTTTGGTCTTTCGTTCAGCGACATTGAAGATATTATCAAGGTAACGGATTTTAAGACCGATGTTGCAAAGGATGATCCAAGAAGACTTAGTGCAGCACTTGAAATGGCTATTCGAAAAGAAATTGAAAAGGGTCATACCTATACCACTCACACTAACGTGCGCCCTTACCTCTACAAACTCCTTAAAGACAAAATACTGATAACGCAGGCATTTCAATCGGGCCATAATAAGGCGCAGTACATTTTAAATCCTGACAAGGGAACTTATCACCCAACCGCACAACTCTTGATGGAGAGTGTCGTTGCTAAAAGACTTAACGCATTAGTCAAATGCAATGATTTGTTGGATGAACAGGCTAATGCTGCATATTGTACTGCGGTTGCCGAGCTGCCTTACGACTTAACCAGCAAGCAAACCGAAGCCGTAATAACGTGCTTAGATAGCTCGGTAAGTTGCATTACAGGCGGAGCAGGCACAGGCAAGACAACGGTACTAAGAACCGCACTTAAGGCTTATCATCAACAGGGCTTTGAAGTCCATGCCGTTGCGCTGAGTGGTCGCGCAGCGATGAGACTGCATGAGTCGATTGGCTTTGTCACTTCAACCATTGCTAAGTTTCTCCGTGAAGAGCCTATTGAACCCAGCGATAAACAAACCAATCACCTCTTAGTTATTGATGAAGCGAGCATGATTGATTTGCCGACCATGTATCGCCTTGTAAATCACATTCATCCTTCTACACGATTAATATTTACTGGCGACCCAGACCAACTTCCACCAATAGGATGCGGTAAAGTACTGGCTGATATTGTTCAAGCAAAAACGGTTGCTAACACCATGCTGGATATTGTCAAAAGGCAAGAAGGCTCAACGGGCATCCCTGAATACTCAAAGCTCATTAATCAGGGCGTGATGCCAGATCACTTAAGCACAGATGCAATACACTTTCACGAAACCAGTCAAGAAAACATTGCTCAAGTCTGCTGTCAGTTGTATCAAAAGTCTCCCGAAAATAGCCGTATTATGGCTCCTACAAAAGCCCTAGTTGCTGAAATCAATATGCTGACCCAGGAGGCCATAAATCCCAATGGTAGTAGGCTTGAATTTGAAATTAATAGTGAGAAGTTTTTTCAAAATATCCGTTTAAATGACACGATTTTGTTTACCCGTAATCATTACGATAAAGGCATACAGAATGGCTCTCTTGGTGTTCTCACAAGCGTTACGGCTAGTGGTGATAGTTATGGTGAAGTGACCCTTGATACTGGAGATAAGATTGAAATCACACAAACTGTATTGGATTGTATGGAACTGGGTTATGCAATAACCCTTCACAAAGCGCAAGGCTCCCAGTTCCCACGTATCATTATCGCCCTGAAAAAAGGCAGAATCGTAGATAGGGCTTGGCTCTATACCGCAATCACGAGGGCGGAACATGAAATACATATTGTCGGCTCAAGTGCTGAATTTAGACTTGTAACCGAAGCCCCTAGTCATTCTCACAAACGCAATAGTTATCTTGTTGAGCTTTTAACAAAACAATAATAAAACTTATGATTAAGGAGTGACTACGGGTGCAAGCGGAAATAAGCTGTGTGTTAATGCGAAGCATTATCCATAGTTTATTCTGCGCTCTTGCGAAGCTAGATGTGCCTGTAGTTGAGCGACTAATCTTGCAAATCACTTCTGCCCAGAAGTGTGTCAGGTTCTAGTATCAAAGCTGACACGTTTCTGGACATTTCCGAGTTAGGTTTTTAACTCTAATCCGTGAGTTTCGGATTAATATTTCTATGGGTTAACATCGCCGCCTTTAAAGGCTTTCCATTCCCAACAATTTGGCATTTTATTACTTTGTTCATAATTTATGGCATGTAATGCTTGTACATGAGCAAGCGAAGCCAATCCATGTTAAACAGCCACGATACTGATGTGGCTTATTACGTTATGCTATGTTAATTTTTTTAAACCACTGATTATATTGCTTATTTATATCACCTTCTATAAAGGTTCACTTTTATTTCGTCAGTGTAAAAACTATCAGTCGATGATGAAATAATGCCTTTTGAATCAAGCCATTTAACCAAAAGCTGATTCTCGGGAGTGTTTTTCAATCTCGGCGAGTTGTATCCTGTTTTTATTTCTGAAAATGGTTTAGGTAGATTGCTCAAGGCAAGGCGAACTTCGTCATTTGTCATAAGAGAATGATACTTGTTAAGTAGTGTGATTTGCGTCGTTATGGGCGAAGAATACCTTATCAGGGATTGTGCAATACTCCGATTAAGACTGGATATGTTGGCGTCGGTGTTGACAATAATTGAGCCGATAATAGCTGACCGCTTAGGAAGATCCACAAGCAATTCTAGGTCCATCAATTCAATTATCCCAAGCTTGGCTATATTATCAATTTCAGAGCGAAGAAGCTCCTCTAGAAAGTCATCGTCGAGTGCAAAGCTGTCAGAGTCCGCAAGATATGAGTCGATGTTGGCCGCTACGAATAAAATCTGCAAATCACAGTGTTCAGCGATCGCATCGAGGTTTTCCTTAGTGAATATTAACTTACCTTCACTAATCAGTATTTTAAGCTTGTTTTCTTCGATTTCTTTTGGTGGACTCTTGAACGACTTCGGCAGGGCGTGAGCATATTCTCTGTAGGCTTCATCAGACAGCGAGCCCGCATTGATGAGGAAATGGCGCAGCTTTAGTGAAGCCGGATCACTAGGTATAGGTTGTTCCAAGATAACTTTACGGACAGTATCCCGATCAAGATATCCGATTAGGCTATTTTCTTCGAACATTTTACTGTCGATGAAAGTAAGACAGTTGGCCCAGGTTGGCTCGATCCCACCTAACTCAAACAGCATCGAGTGTAACCTCTCAGGCACGACCTCTAAGGCTGGTAATAGAGTCGTTTGCCGTTCAAGAAACATCTGAATATCATCTTGTTCAAACGTATCGCATTGAATCACTTCAAGGATAGCTGAAGCATTCTCGTTAGAATTTTCTTCAAGCTCCAAAAGTATATTTGTAAAGTAGCAGTTGAAATCGCGCTTTATTCGCTTAATCAGGGTTTCATTATTCGTCGAACGTATGGCTGTGAAGTTCCTCGTTCGTAGTGGCTCAAGATCGTTCTCTCCTAAAATCGCTTGCCAAACGTATTCTAGATTCCACATATTGAGCTCAAAAAGCCCCTCTTTGAACATCATACCTACAATCTCAGAGTGTTCTTTGATGGAATCTAGATCTTTGACTTCAAAATCGAGGCATTTAAGGCGTTTAGGTGCTAGTTCAGGTAAATTCACCAAAATCTCAGGAAGATTCGCCGAAACGAAATCTGGTAACTCGTCAAAATCCATTGCGAGTGTTTTGAGCGAGGTTTCTGGTAGAATCGCGAGCAGTTGGCTGACGTGGGAGATATTGTTTGGGCTGGTTATAACTGCTGGGATAAAGCCATCCCATTCATTGGTTAATCCTGAAAGAAGTCCTGAAACATCGTTGCCGCTGTTGTAATAGGCATCGAAAAATCTCTCGCAGCTATTAAACTTCGATGAGAGGTACTGGAAAAGCTTTTTAATATGCTCATGGTAACTGTTTGGCTCACCTAGAAGAGTATCCACAATTTTGACGTTCAAGACATAGCTTTGACTGAAGTCTTCATTTCGCATAGCAGCAATAATTTCTTGTGGATTATCGAGAGGGAAATCAGGCTCTGGTGTGACAAATGCCCGTATCTGGATCAGAAACTTGTTGTCATTAGGCGACAAACGTCCCGAGTGAAATAGTGAAGTGTATTGATAATAGGTATCGTCAATATGACCTTCTAGAAGCAGAAAACGGGCAAGTTCTCCGTTTTCACCGAAGGTTGGCCAATACTCCTTAAGAATGCTGGTATTCAAACGCAGCAGCTCGTAGAGCTTGGTTTGCCGGTGTGTTGCTATTTTTGATCTAAGATCACTTATTTTAAGCAAGGTTTTATTCTTATTATCAGCCGACTTACTTTCGATTATCTCTTTGCGTTGAAGGTAAGATTTATAAGAATCCACCTCGCTTTGCAATTTCGAAATATCAACCTGATTACGATGACCTTGTTGGTTGCGGTAGTGTAGAACTGAACCTTCAAGCAGTTTATCTAATGAATCTTGCCTGACTATATCAGGAATCGAGACCCATGTTTGCTGATTAGAACTAACGCTCATAGCATTCGCTGGAAGCTTCTCAACTAAAGCCATAGCATATACTTGCTGTAACTCTCTAATGTCAGAAGGTGTCTGTTGCTCTGCAATTTTAAGCCATTCTTCAAGTTCCGTAATCTCTTTTCTATACGTCACTTCAATAGAATTAATAAGTTCGTTTTTTAAATTCAATATTCTAAATAGATTACCCGTGCCACGGTGCAGTTGTTCAAAGTCACTCGGATAAACATTTTTATAGATAAGGATCGCAAGAAGCTTGTTGGCATCGAGCAGATTCTCTTCAGCTGAGTCCAAATTAGCAGAATAAATAGCGTATTCATTAAAGATGTTTCGAATCAATCTCAGGTCGTTCAGGTAACGTGAGACCTCTCTCAGAAACTGCCGTTTTAGACGTCCGTCGAGCTCCAGTCTACTTCCTTGATCCAATACCATGTCGATCGAATTCGATGTGTTGATGATAGGTATGACGGGAATAATGAATTCAAAGAACTTAGTTCGTTCGGTGTTGACAAACATATCGTCACGCAGGGCATAGAGGAACCTAATAGTACGCTTAACACCTGCGTTTTCGTTCACGAGACTATTAATTTCACGGAGTGTGACGAAAATATCCGCATTATTAAATCGGTCTAAATCCTCAATGATTACAAGATCGTATTTAGTCGATTGGAAGAAGTAGACTATTTCGTCTAGATGACGGTTCAATATGGACGCTTGATCGTCAGATACTGGTTTAATCTCAACGTCCTTCAACGAAATGCTCTTCAGTGACAGACCGAAACTAGCCACATAAAAGTGATGCAGGACTACCCAGAGGAATACTGCCGCGAAAAAGAAAACTCCTATATTAAACCAATTGCTGAGTTCAAACGGAACCAAAAATTCACCTTTGATTATATCTACTCGTAAATGAAATACGTACCAAAGCGCAATAGCTCCAAACATGATGTAAAGAGATTTAAGAAACGACCAAACTCCTGGTGACTGAATTCTTTTGAAGCGCGAAAGAGGAAGTTTGTTTGCGTCAGCACCGTACAATATTTGCTGTAGGATGCTTCTTTCAATCTCTTGCCGACTAACATTATCCCCCCCTGTATCAGTCTCGGGAACGAAGGAGGCTAGAGATATTTGAAGCGCAGGTCGTCGATACTTCTTCAAGAAGGATTGGATGATGCTGCTCTTTCCCGAACCATAAGGGCCAGTCAGAGCAATGTTGGATACCTTGGTATTATTCGTAGCAAACAAAATAGCTTCGGTATATATACCTTCCTTGTCTGCCTGATCAGTTGGTGCGAGATCCACGAATTTAGATTGTTTTATATCCGAATGATTAGACTTTTCAAGCCATGAATCAATATAACTGAGCCAACTTAAAAGCAAATATCTAAAGGTAGTGATTATTTTTGTCATACGATACTGAACTATCTAACCTAAAAGCGATTGATTTCTAAAGACACTTTGTAATATTCCTGTATTCAGGTCAATAGTTAAACACCTGAATCAATATTAGTATCTTGTTTTTGTGAAACATTATTAAAATTAGGTCAACCGACAAACGTATGGGCAAATATTATGATTGCTCGAAACAAACTTTGGGGCAATTGCGCGTTAGCCCAAAACAGCGCAAAATTGCAGTAATTTATGCATGAACTAGACTAAGTGTAAATCTGATTCACAGATACAGTCTTACCTAGAGTGATTCACGGGCTCATTTTGGCATAAATGAGCGAGCACAACGTGCGATTCAGCATCACACCTTAATCACTAAACTAAATGTATGGTTAAAATGCACGCGTGCTGAAACCCTCTTGAACAGTTTATTATGTTTAATTTTCAAACGCTTCTTTTACTTTTTCATTGGATTCGAGTGCATATTTAAGGACAATAATTGAGCTATTTAGTAGTTCTTCACTGCGTTCGGGGGCAAACCAGTTTCCGTTAAACTTGCCTCCATGAAAAAGGTTATTTCTTACTCGACGAACGTAGAGTAACAACAAGTCCGTGCCATTTCCCGGTGTAGGTGCTGCATCAGACCACGCAATTTTCCCTTGCTCAATTACTTGCTTCTTTGGTGGATTAGAAAGAATATATTGCTTAGCCTCATTGAGTTTTTTATCTTGTATAGCTTGAAACTTAGAATCAATATCCTGAGCAAAGGTTGTCCAGTCAGGATTTGCATAACCCTCACCAGTATGGAAAGAGGCTGCTTTTAAAGAATATTCAATTCTTGAAAAGAATTTAAAAAAATCAAACGATAACTTATCTAATTTATCCACTGTAATTCCTATTTTTGGTAACACATAGACGTCAAAGAAAGCGGCAGTTATTAAGTTGCGGTTTTGTGGAATACTTTTGCGCAGCAAAACCACAAAACTACGTCTGAATAACGGTCCAGTGCACTTAGTGCGCGATGATCCAGCGACTTGTTATGCTTTTGATTTAATAAGCTCAGCAATTTCTATAGCAATCTCTTCAATGGTGTGAGTTGCCGTGCTTCGAGCAACTTTATCTGCAATCGATGGGCTAAAATCTATTACTTGTTGTTTTGTTATGCTGTGCCAAATCGGTAATAAGACTTGCTCACCTGACACTGTTCTAGTAACAATTCCATCAAGCTCATAGTTGGTCCAGCCTTTCTTTATAAATGAAGGCGATAGAACAACAAGCCCTACTTTACTATTTGCTAGACCTTTATCTATTTTTTGCCTCAGACTATCCCCAATTCTAAGTGTCATTTCGTCATACCACACATTCAGCCCTTGAACTATGAGAGCATCTGCTAGAGGGCGAACAAAATCATCTTTATCTTCAGATGCGTGTGAAATAAAAACGTCATGAGCTTCTTCACCAGATTCTGTTGGCGGTGGAATATTGTCACGAACTAAGCTCGGAACTTCCGATAGAGGTCGATCTTGAATCGTAGGTAGTGCACCTGGAAGTATTTGTACAGATGCTTTAGTGCTCCCTCTCAATCCTTGCATATCAATTGCAACATGCCAGTGACCAGAATTTGGGATTTGAAGTCTCAATGGCGATTTATTTGCTAAGCCACCTATATAGCTGTGCCGTCTTCCATTTTTATAATTGCTGAAATCAGAACTATTCATTAAGCGAACGTTAGCGCCACTAGTCAAAGTAACCTCAACAATTTCACCTGCTTTCCTTTGACCTAAATCATTATGAATGAATTGCAATTTTGATTACTCCTGATAGGACATAACATTTGATTGGTACGCATGCGCGTTTACCTCATTAAACTAGTAAAAACGCGCATAATTAATTACTTGTCATAAAAGGAACTTATCAGCTTTTTATCAAATACACCATGATGAAAAATACGCATACACATTTTCCAAACCTAGCAATCAGAAGAGATGGTCATTAGCTTTAGTGACGGAATTTTCTAGGGTTCCGGTGTAGAACCCCTGATTTAAGCTGGGAGTTTGATCAGCCGATTTATATCATGGCACCAATAGGCTGATCTGCTATCAGTGACAATTGCATAGTTCAGCATTGATATACCGTCAGCGGAAGTCGTATCAACCGGAAAATTTTCTGGCAGCAAGACAGTGCTTGGGTTGATCGGTACAAAATTAAAGCTCGGTACATCTGGAAGTGCTATTTCCAAATCAGATAAGCGGTGAACCATCCAGCGTATGTTCTTTAGCCCTAAGCTAACACATTCATAGTCACACCACACTTTGTGGCTATTAACTTCATGATCTTCTAGGGTAGGCCCCGATAGTCGGCCTCCTTTCTTCTCTATATGTTCTCGGATATATTGAGGTATATCTGCCTCTCGCTGACAAGTTTTTGCAATCCACTCTGAGATAATTTTAGGAGGGAATTGAGGTTCTGGGATACCATCAATCTTGTGAACTTTTCCGCTGCTACGGAGATAATTTGAACGAACTTTCCAAGAGGCTAGAAAATTTGAAATCGCAATACAGTCATCTTTTGATAAATGATCAACTCCAGAAGCTACACTCTTACGAACTGCATAAAACTTTGTCTCTATCGCGGTAAATATTTCTTCCATTCTGGTGTTCCATGCGCGAAGAGAGATTGCGTAATCGTCGTTCCTTTCGTATTTTATCAACTCAACATGTGCAAAGGGTTTAACTACTCTGTATATCTTGTTTTCTTTAGTTGAAAAATGCTTCATCAAGCCATTTGGCAAAAAATGTTGCCTGAAGGTTATCTTAAATGGATTGCCTTTAATTATTCCAAAATCATGAGCTTTTGTCTTTCCCATTATATCTCTCTAGAATTGAACTGAACCTGCGATATACTACACTTTGTGTCATTACTAAAATTAGGTCAACTTAGCAAAGCTTAACGGTTCAATCAGTTACGTTCAAAATCGTTTTGGGGCAATTCCGAGTTACGATGAACAAGTGCAGCTGAATTTTCTGATAACTTATTCTATGCCAAACACAACAATTGACTACAAAGTCGTGGCCAGTTTTGCTGAACCACTACACTAGGTTGGATGCTAGCTTGGTGCTGCATCCAACTGATAGTGTCATAAAGTAGAAGTTAGAGTTTTACCCCGTCACATTTTCGTCATGAATCTCGTCTTCTCCCATCCAATCAAGAGGGGAAGCCAATTCGACAAAATCTTTATACGCCTCCATATCAATTGACTCAAAATTACTCTTTATATAAATAAATTTTATCCAATTTATAGATGAATATATAAAAATGTTTGTATCAGTTGATCGGTTACACGCCCCATATGCTGTCACAAGCTGTGAACCTATCTTTTGTAGGGGAGTTTGCTTGTCCCTTGAGGCTCTTTCGTTGCCAAGAGATAACAAAAATGCTTTGTTCATTTTTGTTTGCGAGTTAAAATGGGGCGAAAAAATACTCGTTAGGTACTCAATTAATTCGAAGTAATAGGTGCCTTCAAGGTATCTATTCGGCTGAGGTGCTCTTTCAAGTACATCAAATTGAGGATGATAGTCTCGTGGTGTGAATGTCATCTCTAATTTTTGATGATGGAATTTTTCAGGCAAATAATCTCGCAGGAACTGTGGTAATGTTTGCGATGCATTTTTACCGTCAACCACTATTGCTCTTTCAAATCCACCTTCAACTATTTCATCAAAAAGTGCTGAATCATTTTCTTTAATACAGAGTAAGGTAGTTAGCATTAGGATATCAATCTTAGACCCTTTTGGAAGGTTCGCGATTGTTATAATGACTCTATCTGTAATTTGGATGGCTGTACGAACTGATACCTGAAACGCTTCGAGAATAACAGAGATATTTTTTAAGGTAATTGAGCCATCTTTATTAAAGGGGAGTACATTAATACCCAATTTTTTAAAGTAATCTTTAGAGAGCTTTCCAATATCACAATGGACCTCTAGGAAATTTTCTAAGTTAGGTGCTTTAAGGCTGTAGCGGCTATTAAAAAAGCGCCCAAGGTAAATTTTAGCGTCAAATCCTTCACCGTAAATCGCTTTTACAGCATGTTGCAGTTGCTCTGTATCTGTCGCCACTACAAAAACAACGCCTTTAATGTCAAATATGTGCTTAATGGTTTCAAGCATTTCTACTGCATAACTCGGCCTGCAACGATCTAATTCATCAATAAATATGAATGCTGGGAGTGATTTTTGTTTTAGGCCAACAACCGCATTTACCCACTCTAGTACGCTTTCTTTTAAGCTTTCAATAGCTTTGCTTTTTGCATCATGTTCATCGATCAAGTACTTAACCATTTGAGATGCTGCAAAGCTCATATCAATTGGTTGGCCATCAGCGTCTGTAACATCTCCGCCGTCTTCATCTTTAATATTCCCGATGCTTTCATTATCGTCTTCTGCATTCATGATATCTACAGGGTCTATCCCTACATATCGTTTAAATAACCCCCTACCTATACCTGGTGCAGCGGCTTTTAGTAAACCAATAAGTTTACGAGGGACTTTAAACTCCTTTGCATCTTCATCTTTCCCTGCTTGAGTTCTTAATTGTGAGATGATGGCAGATATTACAGTCATTAACGGGTCGTCAGAATAGTCTTTTTTCCAAGCATCAACATAAACAACTGGATAGTGTTCTTTAATATCTTCGGACCAGCGTTTAAGAAAATATGTTTTACCAGCGCCCCACTCAGCATTAAGGTTTAGGACATAATTTTTATGACCACCGTTACTGTCTTCTGCTTGAGATGCTAAAACCTTGGTAAGAAACGTGGCGTATTTTGCTCTTCCTAGCCTATCTTCTGGGAATGCATCACCATCAATTGTTGAACTTTCTGACCAGTTAAGTTCAATTTGCTTAACCATTTAACATCCTTATTATTTATAGCGTTAGGCTTTTATCTATTGTATTCGTAATAACTAAAAATGGTCTACACTTTATCGACATATTAAAAACAAGGAATGTTTTATGTTGTATTTAACCCGCCTGAAAGATGAATCTGTCGTGCTCTCTGGGGTGCATGATGCCCATGGCAATCTATTAGATGATATTGAAATCGTGATATTGCCTAATGATAAAGTGGGTATTAGTGCCGATAAAAAAATTACCATTCTGCGAAAAGAGCTAGTGCAGCGATACTTCCAAGATGGTACTCAGAAAGCCTTGCAAAAATAATAGAATTAACTAACATGGCTGTATATAAATACAGTGGTGTTGGTTATGAAAATTATTCCTATATACGCAAGTGCTGGTATTACAGGCTTTGAAAGCCCTGCGGCAGAATATAAGCAATCACCCTTATGCCTTGATGATTTACTAATAGAGCACCCAAGCGCGACGTTTATAGGTCAAGCTAAGGGCGACTCGATGCAGGGAGTCGGCATCTTTGATGGCGATATTCTTGTGGTTGATAGGCAGTTAACCGTTAAAAATAACGATGTGATCGTCGGGTGTTATAACGGTGAATTTGTTTGCAAAATTATTGATACTCATAATCAACTGCTGCTGTCAGCTAATACTGATTATGAGCCTGCCTTAATAACGGCCAGTGAAATGTTTACGATCGAAGGGGTGGTATCACGTTCAATAAGATGCCACCGACCGGCTAAGTTTCTATAGAATCTTTGTCATGTAAACGTTTTGGGTAAAGCTCAGTATAAACTTGCCATAGCGTATTAATGTTTCTATGGCCTGTCACTTGTTCTACTTCATCAATGGTGTAGTCTTTTTCAAATAACCGGCTGTGTAGTGGTCAAGAAATATTGGCCACAGTCAAAGAGTTTTTTAAAATGGTGGCACCATAAATAAGGTTTCCGCATCAAAAAGGTGAGTTGAACGTAGATACCACCTTTTCTCTAAAGCCACCTAAAATCTCAAAAGATGGCGATTGCCCCCAACTGAGGTCTCGATTGTTAAGTGGCATTAAAATTGGAGATTGAGATTCATTTTCGTGTGGTGTGCTAAACCTAACTTTATGCTCAGCTTGAAATGAGGTGCTCGCTCGTATTATCTCGCTTCTCCCCTGCTCTGCGGAGACCGAAACAGTTTCGGATTCCCTGAATATGACGGGTACATCTGGTATTTCTTCAGCGATGCGATTTGCAAATTCTACAAGCTTTGGTGCTGCAAAAGTATATAGCCAAGCCTCCTGATTGATAGCCTTGTTTACTCGTAATATCCTACCGAGAACTTGCCTAAAATAGAGTTCAGTTTTCACTCTGCTTAGGTGGCAACACACCTGCAAACGCGGGATGTCTGTACCTTCGCTGATCATACCTACGCTGACTATCCAGTTCGTTGTGCTATTCCTGAATTCGTTAATTTTATGCGAAGGCTGTTCTTCTTTATAAGTAACTATTTCGGCAGTTTGCCCGTATTCACTTCTGAGCATATTTAGAATATATGCGGCGTGCTCTATAGATGATGCAACAACAAGTCCTGCAGCATTCGGGTTTTGAAGTCTTATGTCGTCGAGCTTGTTAGTCGCCAACGTTAAGGCATGCCGAATGGCTATATCATTTTTAATAACCGATTGGTAAGTAACTAATGAACCTTTGAATAGAGCTTCTAGGCTATTGAACGTCTTGGTTTCATTTTCTTCGTCAGTAACCGAAATTCTTTCATTATCGATTAATACAATCTTTGGGCTTCGGCATACACCATCAGCAACAGCGTCCCTTAAACCGTAGATATAATCACACTGTATTTGATTGTCTGGGTCTGTATAACGAGATAAAGCTATCGGTGCTTGATCTGAGCGCCATGGAGTGCCAGTTAACGCTAAAGTATATTCGGCTTGGCTTTGAATATTCAATAAGATCTCTTCCCCCCAGGCGTTAGCATCTTCAAGAGAACTGCCAGAGCAATGATGGATCTCATCAAATATCACGAGTACCCGATTTTGTTTTAACAGTTGCCAGAAATCCTCTTTGAAAGACAGCATGCTTTGATAAGTATAAGAGCAACCAACGGCACCTATGACACCATCAAAACGACACTCTAACAGCCTAGAGAAAGTATGCTTAATACCTTGCGAAATATTTATCGAAGGTGAAAAGCAAAGTACAAAATCGATCAGGTCTTGCTCAAGCAGCTGAGCTGCGACTTCTGAAGCCATAATCGTCTTACCAGCGCCTGGAGTTGCCAAACAAAGGAAATGTTTATGTTTGGCACTAAAGTGCTCTAGAGCACCATTGACGCACTCTGATTGCCACTGTCTTAATTTCATTAAGGTTACTTTTGTTGATGAGCTAGGACGGATTTAATCGCTTTAATTTGACCGAGTAGTTTTGAGCTGTTTTCACGGGCTTGTAAATACTGGGATTCAAGGTGCGCTTTCATCTCTGGGAAGGATTGATACAACCTCATATATTCTTCTGACTCACCAATGCTAGTGAGTAAATCAACTTCAGATTCTTTAAGGCGATTTTCAAGCTGCTGCACAGCGAGACGAGTACTTGCATTAGTCAACTCGGGTTTATTAACCTTTCTTTCAGTTCTTTCAGAGATAAAACTCGCTTCATGAAACAAATCCGACTTCTGATACGTAATTCTTTTAGAGTTTTTCGTTCCTTTTTTTAACAATAGCCCTTTCTTAACTAGCCTCAAAATTTGTCTGTAAACATACTTGCGAACCTCTACAGAATCCTTATTAGTAGGAGATATAGCTAAATATGCATCACGCAATTGAGATACACGGAAATTGTTAAAGCTCTCATCCTGGAGAATAGTATGCAACCTTGTGCATATTTTCATTGAAATTTTCGACATTACTTTCTCGCAAGAGGTAGTGGTTCACTGTCTTAAGCTCTTTGTAATGAGCATTAAACTAAATACGGATTATAATCCGTGGCTTTATAAGCCGCAACTTTGGATAGTCTTTATCTTTAACGAGATGAAAAATGAAAGACTTAGCTATCCAATTTGGAACAAAATTGCGCGATAAGCGCAAAACACTAGGCATTTCTCAGGATAAATTGGCATTACTAGCAGAGATTGATCGCAGTTATGCAGGACGAATCGAGCGCGGTGAAGTCAATATCACGCTCGAAAAAGCCTATCAGTTAGCAGAGGTTTTGGGGTGTGATGTAAGGGAGCTGCTTCCTTAGTTCAAAAAACAATTTGTGTAACGTATTAAAATTACAATAGTTGTCATTATGGAAGTTTTTACTCTAATTGTGGCATAGTGATTTTAGGTACTGATTTGTTGTTGAACGCATTTTTTATCGTGATAATTATCTGAAATATTTCACGATGAGTCACACTGATTAAATCGTTTTGCCCCTTTCATTAGTTGGGGCTGACAGGCTACACAGGTGTTCAGCCTCCTAATTACCTAGTTTTATTAATCCATAAATGTCGCTTAATTCTATTTTTAACACGACATCGATATTAATAAGCACTTTTAGATTAGGAATATTCGTTCTTTTAACATTATTTTGATAGAGTTCTGATTAATTAATAGCTTTGCTTAATCAAGGCTTGAATAATAGCCAATTTGTTAGATGTGTATGATCGTTTTGAAAAATAATCGCGCAACACATAAATACTAAGACCTTAAATGTAAATATGAATAATCTACCTAAATATATCGAAACTCTTAATATTATTGAAAGAGATATTGTTGGGATTAAAATTGAGACTTCAAAGGTTTCTGTTAAGGCAGCTGCAACTTTATTCGCTGTAACGCTGGATCACTCACAAGGAATAAAAAATTGCCTTATTGGAGAAGCATATCCGCCAGCTTTTTCCTTGTTAAGGGTATTGTTCGAAACATATATTCGCGCAATGTGGTTAGAGAAGTGTGCAGATGAAAAACAGTTGGAAAAATTCATCAATGAAGATGAAGTTGTATCAAAGAAAAACAAAAAACTATATTTCAAGGACATGATTCTAGAGGTAGAGTCACTCCATGAGTTCCCCGCATATTTTTCTGAAATTGCAAAATATACGTGGAATGGCCTGAATAGCTTCACCCACTCTGGCAGCATACAGCTCCACAATAATTTCAATGGTAGTACCATACAGAGTCGCTATGACGATGAACACATTAATGAGGCTTTAGAGTTTTCAGCAATGATCTCTTGTATGGCTTATGCTGGATTATGTGATTTGGCTACAAGTTCTAATGCAGGGAACGAGTCTGAAAAACTTATGACGTTTGTGCAATCCTGGGCATGTAACAAATAACAGCTCCTGCCCATACAGCTACAGCGCATGGGTAGGAGGGCTAATCTAAACCCCCTCAGTTCCAAAATTGTTTATGCCCCATAACAAGCTAGAGCAGGAATGAGGCTATACTAAAGATTCGTAATTTGACTTACTTTTCTTTATGCCTAGAGTTCTGACTATGTGGCCAAATTTACTAATCCACAACACATATACTTATGAAAATACACGGCCATTAAAAGAGAGTATCAGTAGATACTCTCTTCAGATTGATCTTACCTCTCTGAAGGGTGAGTCCAGTCAAAAGCCTTTAATGGGGCATCAACTGGTGTATGAGATAATGCATTGGTGAAATTTGAAATGAGTTTGCAAGCTAAGCCTGTCAACACTTCAAGTGCATGCCGCTCAGTGTATCCTACCGTTAGAAAGTTCTGCAACTTTTCATCACCTATATGACCACGATTATCTAGTAGCTCTTTAGTAAAGACATGCAACGCTTGTAGTTTGACATCAGGTAACTCATTTCCTTCCCGTAGTGCTTCAATAATGCTTTCTGGCATATTAGCTGATTTCATGATCCACGTATGACCAGGAACGCAATAGTGACAGTTGTTTTCAAAGTTTGAGGTCATCAGAACCACTTGAGCTTCGAGTGGACTGAATAGTGTACTTTGCGTGAATAACTCATAAGTCTTCAAATAAGCTTGATAAGTTGCGGGAGCATCTGCTAGCACTTTATGTAAATTTGGAATTAAACCAAGTGATTTTTTAGATTGCTCCATCATTTGCTTTGAAGCTTCTGGTGCTGTTTCAATATTGTGGTAGTTAAACATAATAATTCTCTCGGTTTATTATTTATTAATGGTGAAAGCGTTACGTAAGGCTTGAGTTAATCGTTCTTCGCTTGCTCTTAGTCGATAGTCTTCAGACTGATCTATCCATTGGATGACACCATGTTCATCAATTAAGACCGATGTTGGGATAGACATTGATTTGTATTCAAATGAAGTAGGAAATGGCAGCCCTAATACTGTTTTTGTTTTAGACGAGTCAGCCCCTAAAGCCTTGTGGTGTTCAACGCCGTATTGTTTAACTACTTTGAGTTCTGGGTCTGACAAAAGAAGAAAATCTAAACTATCTCGTTCGATGTGCATTTTTGCTTGTTCTGCCGTATCTCCCGACAACGCAACGACCTTAACGCCATATCGATCTAGGGTCGGTTTCATATCGTTAAACATTTTTAATTCAGCACTACAGTATGGACACCAAGCACCTCGGTAAAACTTGAGTAGAACGCGTTGATTTTTTATGTCATCAGCCGAATAAATCTCGTTGTCATATGTTGTTGATTCGAATTGTGGGAACTTATCTCCAATTACAACTTTAATATCACCTAGAGGAGTATCTTTTTGACTGAATACCCAAATGAATTTACCACCAAGAAATATGGAAAAGCTGGACATTAAGACAACGAAAACAAAGCTCCAATGCATATTTATAATCCCACTGATAATTGCACCTAGCCCCAAAAGGACACCTGCCGCAAGTGCTAGCATAAGGATGATAGGATTTTTGGGAGGCTTGTTCTTTTTTACTTTTAGAAAGTAATGCAAACTTCCAATCACCGTTGAGGCAAATCCAAGTAGTGATAGTGCTATAGCTGAAAACATCGTTTGTTCCTCATTGTTTTGTTTAATTGTACCAGTTAGTACATTTGCAATTAATGTACTAACTAGTACAATAGGTGTCAATAAGAATTTTATGTAGTTGTATAGATAAATGGCAAAGAAAAGACAGTTTGACGAGATAGAAGTGCTTGGAGTTATGGCCAAATATTTTTGGCAGCATGGTTATGCGTCGACTAAGGTGGATCAATTATCGACCGTTACAGGATTAACTAAAACCAGTATTTACAACGCGTTTGGCAACAAAGAAACCGTGTTTAAATGTATAGTAGATTTCTATGTTGAGCATCACATGTCTGTGGTACTCAGGAAACTCGACTCAGATAAATTAATATCAGAGAATCTTCAATATTTATTTGATAGTGAGTTCTTAAATCCAGAGAATGATCTACTCACTTACGGCTGCTTAATTACAAACAGTATTGTTGAATTAAAATCAAACGAACCAGCCCTCTATGAGTATGTTATTAAGAAGTTTGAACAAGGTCGTATTGCAACACTGGCATTTTTTACTCAATATGAGAAAACAGAACGACTTATTGATGGTATAGATGCGGAGCATTTGACCGACTATTTCCTTACGTTTCGTCAAGGACTCAAAGTTCAATCAAGAGGGCAAAGACCACATGAATCTCTCGCTCGATCTATACACGTATTCATGCTTGTATTGAGTACATTTGAAAAATAGATTATGCGTAGGCTATTCTCGAGCTTTAGTTTTGTTGTCGAGTTTTAGATGTCTAATGATTATGAATGCAGCACCGTAGCAACACGATTCTAGTTGAGCCAATTAGTTAATCGAGCAGGTAGACTGCTTTATCCTTATCGCAATACTATTGAATGGTGCCTTTAAATGAAAACAATAAAATATAATGGACGTATTGTTTTTCAAAAACAAGATATACCCAGTTTCAAACGTATGCCGCGCGTATTTGTAGACAGTGAAGCGTGTTTTGCGTTTGTCACAAATGGCGATTTTAACGTCAGGGAACAGACAGAATCTGCTTCATTGAACAAAAACTGCGGAATACTGGCAAAATGCACTAACTACTTTTATGAAAACACTAGCTATCATAATGATGAAGGTGCAGGTGAAGCGATTGGTATCCTTCTCTATCCTGAAATATTTCAGTCACTGTTTAACTTTGATATTAGCCAGTCAAAATACAGGGTCGATTATAATATTTTGCAGGTTGAAGTGGACAAATTGCTAGAGCACTATCGTGATAGCATCAGTATATTGCTGGATTCTCCAGAGTTGGCGGATGATTTGCTTATCGAGAGCAAACTACGTGAATTTGTCATTCTTATGGCGAAAAGAACCGGCGCACCTTCTGAACTCGATTTTCTTGCTTCTATGTTTAAACCTAACTTTGCCAAATTTGAAGATATTATCCAAAGTAATCTGTATGCGGATCTGAGTGTGGATGAGTTGGCAGCACTGTGTCATATGAGTGTTTCTACTTTTAAACGTAAGTTTAAAGAGGTGTATTCAGAACCCCCAATAAAATACATTAGCAAATTAAAAATCAACAAAGCTAAAGTGTTACTGAAAGATAATAGCTTACGTATCTCCGACATCGTTTTTGAAACGGGTTTCGAGTCGGTTTCCACGTTTAACCGTGCCTTTAAAGGACAAACAGGCCTATCCCCTTCTCAATTTCGTTTAACTTGACACCACCGCATTTTAACCTTTCTATTCAGGTTGGCTCGTTTGAACTAATGTGAGCAATTTTTGAACTTTTATGGAGAGCTCTGTACCTCCAAATTCCATATAGTTACCCCATCAACTAAACACAGAGAAAGGTAACGAATTATGGGTATCAGCTTTAAAGAAAAATATGGTGATTGGGCACTTATCACAGGGGCAACATCAGGCATTGGCGCAGAAATGGCAAGCCAGATTGCGGCAAAAGGATTGAACGTTGTTTTGGTCGCTCGTCGAGAAAAAGAGCTTGAAGAGCAAGCTACGTTGCTTACGGAACGCTACGGAATTAAAGCAATGACAGTTTCTGCTGACTTAAGTACGTCAGAAGGCGTCGAAAAAGTTAAGCAAATTGACAAAAGTATTGGGCTACTTGTACTAGCCGCTGGTATTGAAGTTAATGGTTCGTTTGCTAAATCATCTCTAGAGCAAGAGTTGAAGATGATACAGCTTAACGTTACCTCTGTATTGCAACTGACTCACCACTTTACACCAGCGATGATCGAAAGAAAAAGAGGCGGTATTTTAATGGTATCAAGTCTTTCTGGTCATATGGTTTCCCCATATTTTTCAAATTATGCAGGTACCAAAGCCTATGTTCTTCAGCTAGGTGCATCTCTTCATGGCGAACTTAAACCCAAAGGTATTGATGTAACGGTTCTTTCTCCTGGGTTAACAACTACACCGATGACTGCTGATAATGGTGTTGACTGGTCAAAACTACCTATGGTTGCAAAAGATCCTGCGGAAGTAGCAGAAATAGCTATCAATGGTTTGGGTAGAAAAGCAGTTGTGGTTCCAGGTAAACGTAATCGAATGACCGCTATTCTTTCTGGGATCATCTCCCACCAAAAGCAGGCAATAATGGGTGAATCAATGATTGGAAAAGCAATGCCCAAGAACAAAATGTAACCCCCAACAGTTTAAAACTTTAGTGAAAGAAAAAGGGAAAAAGCAATGATTAAAGTATACGTAATATACCCAAATAACGATGATGTGATTTTTGATTTTGATTACTACTGCAACAAACATGTTCCTATGATAGGAGAGCTTCTGGGAGACGCACTAAAAGGGGCGACAGTAGATGCAGGGCTAACAAGTGTTGTTCCTGGTGAAGCAGCGGCATATGTGGCGATTAGTACAATTTCATTTGAATCTATAGAGTCATTTCAAACGGCATTTGGCCCAAATGCAGAGAAGATAAAAGCTGATGTACCGAACTTCACTAATACCGTTCCAACAATTCAGCTTTGTGAGCAAAAAATATAGAACCGCAACTCTCTACGGTGAAAATGAGCAGGATACCGAATAATAAACAATTTGGATTCAGCTTAGTGTTATTTAATGAAATAAAATTGAAGCTAAACGCTTGATAAAAAAGAGTTAAATATGAATAAGAAAATCAAATTGGATATAGTGTCAGATGTGATTTGTCCTTGGTGTATTATCGGTTATAAGCGTTTAAATACCGCGATAAAAGAGCTTGGGATAGAAGATCGCATTGAGATTGAGTGGCAACCTTTTCAGTTAAATCCAGATATGCCGCTTGAAGGTGAAGACCTACGTGCCCACCTTAAAAGGAAGTACGGTACTACATTAGAAGATAGCATTCGTTTCAGAAAAGAGATGACAGAGCTTGGAGAAGACGTTGGGTTTAAATTCGACTACTTTGACGGGCTAAAAGCTGTAAATACCCTTGATGCTCATATTCTTCTGGAGCATGCAAAAAGTGTAGGCAAGCAAACCGAGCTTAAAAACCGGTTATTTGCTTCGTTTTATAGCGAGCAAAAAGATATATCCAGCAAGAGTACCCTCGAGCAAGAGTTGCAAAGTCTTGGTATTAATGTTGACGAAGCAATGCAATGCCTAGATGACGATAATATGCGAAGTCATGTCCAGTCGCTGGAACAGAAATGGAAACAAGCGGGTATATCAGGTGTTCCAACAGTTGTATTCAATCGCGAGAGCGCTATTTCTGGAGCCCAATCAGTGGATACGTATAAGCAAGTATTAACTGAATTAGCTAAAATGTAATTCCTGCATCCCTCTAAAACGGACTTTTGCAATATTTTGGCGGTCTAAAAAAGGCAACGGTCTATATGAAACATAGAGAGCTTGAAGTCTACCTTCATCATCATATACCAGTATCAAAGTCTCTCGGTATCGGTGTGAATACTTGTAGCAGCAAAAATATCGAGATTACTGCACCATTGAGAATGAATACAAACCACATGAATACGGTGTTTGGCGGCAGCTTGTCTGTTGTTGGTATTTTGGCAGGTTGGTCTTTAGTTTATGCCCAGCTGGAGGGTAAAAAACATCAAATTGTTATTCAAAAAAATAGCATTCGATACTTGAAACCCGCCAGCAAAGATGTAACAGCAGTATGTAAATATGACAACCTTACGGCGTGGTCTCGGTTTCATCGTGCGTTTCAACGCAAGGGAAAAGGTCGTGTTCAAATAGCCTGCAATCTATTTTGTGCGGATGAGTTGGTTGCTACTTTTGAGGGAGTATACGTCGTTTTTAATAAAGAGTTATAAGGTCAAAATGCAATGAAGGCTACAAAGTACTTGAATAAATTGAGCTTAGACATGGTTGACTTGGTTTGTTATCAAAAAGAAGTATAAGATAAAAAACTTAGCACAAGGTAAAGCTTCGTGATCTTGCCCTGTACTCTTCGGCTACCGTTCACCGCTCGTTTTGTAGATAAAGAGGGTGAAACTAATTATAGATCTTTGATAATTTCGGATACTTTTTCTAATCAATATTAGTCGACGTAGACAGAGTACTCTAAATGATTTCTGTCCAAAAACGAGTTACGAAGGTACTTTTACCTTACCATCATTACTCAGGATACTTTGGCAAAGTGATGGTTTCAGGCATTGAGGCCATCGCCTTACAAAGCCTACAGAAAAGAAATTTGATATAGCAGTCATTTTAAATTTGATACTATTTTGTAAAGAATAACTGGTGTGAATTTATATGAATTTCAGCTAACAAAGCACTACGTTTACAAATCTTACTCTTTTCGTAAAGTAAAATTTGGAAGATAAAGCGTTGTAAACCACGGCCCGCGGTCAATTACACTCACTCACCCACTGAGTTGAATTTATTTTTGGTAAATATAAAGATAATACAAAGATAAGGTTTACCCAGAAGATTAATCATCTAATGCTATCTTTTTAGTACTTTTTATTAGAGCATCTCTACGAACCATTGCCTTCCAATTGGCAATGGTTAAACTGTTAAATACCATCCTGTAAATACAATCCCGCGCCCAAATCAGTTAATACTTTTGCATTAATAAAATGTTAATACTGTGATCTATTTTGCTATCATTATAAGCTAATGATACTTGCAGCTATCCGTCATAACCTTTACAGCTAATTCATCTAAATACTCAATGCGTAGCAAGAATTATTTGTGGTTTGAAGCACAACATTTAGAAAAGGACATTTCGTGACACAGAAAGACACAGCTTGGGTTGAATACGCTAAAGCAATAGGCATTATGTTAGTGGTGTATGGACATGTAGCCCGTGGCATTTATCATTCGGGCATAGACTTACCCGTTCCTTTTTACAAACTTGCTGATAGCCTAGTTTATAGTTTTCACATGCCGCTTTTTTTCTTTTTATCAGGGTTATTCTTTGTTACATCATTACAAAAAAGAGGACCGAAAAAATTAGTTTTCAGTAAAATTGATACTATCTTTTACCCCTACTTATTGTGGTCAATGTTACAAGGTTCATTAGAAGTACTTTTACCTAGCTACACCAATGGAAGTCCCTCTTTTACTGACGTCCTTTCACTGTTGTGGGCCCCTAGAGCACATTTTTGGTTCTTATATGCTTTATTGTTAATCTTTGCATTATCGACGCTAGCATATCGTTTATTACCACAACGCTTCAGCGCTGTATTTGGCATTTTCAGCATTATAATGTACTTAACTAGCTCGATGATTTCAGATGATATAATAATCAATTATATTACTGAAAACACAGCTTTTTTCGCTCTAGGAATTATTTTTTTCACTGCATATAAAAACGCAGTGGCTTGATAGCAAATTAGCCCTTGTCGGATTATTTTTGGCTTTCATATTAGGGCAATGGATATTTCACGGTTATCTGTCATTAGAATATCGTGATAGAGGTATACAGTCTTTGTTACTGGCTATAATTTCAATTGGTTTTATCGTTTCTTTATCTATTCATCTGGCAAAATTTAACCTAAGTTTTTTTGCTTATTTAGGTCGCTGTTCAATGGCAATATATCTAATGCATGTTGTTGCGGGCGGAGCCGCTAGAGCACTACTAAGTCAACTAGGCATACACTCTTTTATCGAACAGCTTGTTATCGGTTTTATCTTTGCCCTGTTAGCACCGCTGGCTGTTTTAGTGCTGATTAATAAACTAAAAATACCTTATATGTTTTCAGCACCATTGTGTTCTTGCTTAGCTAACATATTTGCTAAAGCTGCAAAATTTACCCATAAAAAGAAGCAAACAGGTACTTAGTTTGACCAAGTCAAATTTAAGGCACAAAAAAACCGCTATAAGCGGTTTTTTGTGAATATTTTCAGCAAGTTTTAAAACATTGATACAAAAAATGCGCTGAAACATACTGCGATTACTACTGAGGTACCAAGAGCCATTTTTAGTTCTGTTGTCATTATCTTGTCTCCAAATGAATATAAGTTAATTTTAGCTTTTAATAATTATTTTCCTATTGTTTAACAACAAAACTGTGAACTAAAACGTAAATTTTAACCTGAAATCAATTTTATATCTCAGATGAAAATTTGTTATGCTTGAACAGTTACTTACATACATTCAATTATAGAGAATATTATGTCACAACTTCTTCATACCATGATCCGTGTCGGCAACCTTGACCGTAGCATTGAGTTTTATACCCAAGTTATGGGGATGAAATTATTACGAAAATCAGAAAACAAGCAATATCAATATACCCTCGCCTTTGTCGGTTATGGGGATGAGTCAACTGGACAAGCTGTAGTTGAATTAACTTATAACTGGGGTACTGAGAGCTACGATTTGGGTACAGGTTTTGGGCATTTAGCTATTGGCGAAGAAGACATATACGCCCGCTGTGAAGCCATTGCAGCTGCTGGCGCCAATATCACTCGCGCACCAGGCCCTGTTGCAGGTGGAAGCACCGAAATTGCCTTTGTAGAAGACCCAGATGGTTACAAAATAGAACTCATCCAAATGAAGTCAGCGACTCAGGGCTTAGGTTAAAAATCAGCAAAAAATTAGCTTAATGGTTAGAATAACTATCTAACTAAGATTGTCACTTGGTGACAATACAAAAAAGCCAGCGTTAGCTGGCTTTTTATTGGATTCATATAAGTTTTAATTGCTTAGAACTTAAATGATACACCTGCGTAGATTTGACGACCAATGGTGTCATACACTTCAGGAACTGTACCTGCATCGTTTTCACTTGGGATCATCAGTGGCTCTTCATCGGTTAAGTTTTTCACACCAATGTTAGCTGAGACTGCGTCGCTGAAGAAATACGTTGCCGAAACATTGTGGTAAAGAATTGAATCAATCGGAGCATCCGTGTTGATGTCATTCATTTCGCCAATATAACGGTTCGAATACATTACACTCCAATCACCTTGTCTAGCACTTATGTTGAAGTTGTTTTTGTATTCAGCGTAACCACCGAACATACCACCAATTGTACCAGTGTAATTTTGGCCATCTTGCTCAAACTTAATCAAGTGAGTCAGATCGTTATTGATTTTCCAATCCAAACCAAATGCTTCAAAGCTGTATGCTAAGTTAAAATCAATACCTGATGTATCTTGATAACCAACGTTCGTTAGTGGGTTACTTAGGTCAGATAAATCACCATTAGCGCCAATATTAAAAGTTTCACAAGCACTTACATCACCAGCAAAACAGTTATTTAGACCTGCTTGAACGTCTAAACGAGAAATCGCGTTATCAATCTTAAATCTCCACCAGTCAAGTGTGATAGATAGACCATCAACATAGCTTGGTGAGTAAACTAAACCAGCAGTATAGGATTCTGACGACTCAGCATCTAAGTTTTCATCTGAGGTGTAGTTAACTAAAATTTGGTCATCTAACTCATTACCCCAAGGATCATCTAGGTAGTCGAATGAACCTGAGTTACCACCAAATAATTCGCTGACACTTGGCGCACGGAAACCAGTAGCAGCTACTGTACGAAGCATTAAATCATCGGTCGCCTCATAAGTTAAGCCCACTTTCCAAGTTGCAGCACTACCAAAAGTAGAGTAATCATCATAACGAAGTGCAAACTCACCAGTTAATTTTTCAGTGAAAGGAACACTGACTTCTTGGTAAACAGAGAATACATCAAAGCTGCCATCAGTTGGATCTTGCTGCGCTGCAGTACCTTCACCAGCAATAATTACTGGATCTGGATTGTAATAACCACTTTCATGACGGTACTCTACACCGATTGCGAAAGCCACTGCACCAGCATCTAAATCAAATGCTTCACCGCTGATCACACCAGCAATAACATGTTGATCGTTACCGCCATCAGTTTGCTCTGTGTAGCTAACGGCATCAATCATCTCTTGGCTCATAGGATCGCCACCAAACCATGCATCTTGATTCGCATTGATTGATTTTATCATGTTGCCTTGGTGAATTGAATTATGTACCCAAGTATCAGCTTTGTTACTGCCGTAGGTATAAGACACATCCCAGTCCATACCGGTATTAATATCTAAATAACCGGCTAGACCAGCAGATACACGTAGGGTATCTGTTTCTTGTTCATAAACACGATTACCAACATCATTCATACGTTTACGGTAGTTGATCATGCCGTCTTCATCAGCAGCAACGCCACCAGCAATCATTGCATCGTCTAATGTAATACAGTCATCTTGCTTAATATTGCCTTCACAAACTTTTAAATCTAAGTTAGCTGGTTGAGCTGCCATCATTTGATTAGATTTACGTTTAGTGTAGAGGATATCACCGCTTAAAATCATGTCATTTGAGAATTCGTGATTACCATTAGCAAAAAAACTGTAACGTTTATTTGGCGTTTGTAACCAGCTATCTTGGGTGAAATCGTATCCGTATTCACGATCGCCCCATTCGCCAGTCTCAGGGTTAATTTGTTTGCCACCTAAAGTGCCTTCAGGAATAAAAGAGCTATCACCCTTAGCAACCCAATCACGATCGCCCTGCATTACACCTTTACGCTCTGAGTAAGCTAAACCAAAAGTCACGTTACCTTTGCCGGTATCAAAACCATATAATGCACTTAGCTCTAGGTTCTCGCCATCACCTTTGTCAGTTGCACCGCCATTGATATCAAACTGGAAACCTTCAAAGTCTTTTTTAGTAATGATGTTAACAACACCAGCAATAGCATCTGAACCATATACTGCTGATGCGCCATCTTTTAAGATTTCAACACGAGCAATCATTGCAACTGGAATAGTGTTCAAATCGACTGCACTGTCTGCGCCAGATCCTGAGTTCACCATACGACGACCATTTAACAGTACTAATGTTCTGTTTGAACCCATACCACGTAAATCAACTTGCGCTACACCATCAGATCCGTTGTTGGTGGTCGCACCTGCAGCCATACCGGCCATAGCAGGTTGAGATTGTAGAATTTCATCTACAGAGTTATAACCTTCCGCTTTGATAGCACTGGCGTCAATCGTGGTGACAGGCGATGCTGTTTCCATATCTTGACGTTGAATACGGGAGCCCGTTACTGCAATTCTTTCTACGTTAGCAGATTCTTCTGCTGCGTAAGCACTTACCGAAACGGCTGAAGCAGCTGAAACTGACGCTAATAACGCGACGTTTACGCTGTTTGATAATTTAGATCTTTTAAGCATTTGTAGCTCCCTGGTGATATCTTTTCTTATTCTATGTACGCAATTAAATAAGTATTTAAATTTGCGTTGAACTAGATACTGTATAACCAGAGATATTTCGTCAAACCACTAACCTTTAACTTTTGACCGTTATCTTGTTAATAACTTACAAGTACAAGTGTTAACACTAATAAGTAGCTATCGCGCTAAAATAGAATTTATTTTACTTAGCAGTGAATAACACTGCCAATAACCATCAAATAAAGTGTTATCATCTAGTGCAAAAATAACATTTTTAATACTTATCAAAACGAATATATGTGACAATGATCACACAATATTATTGAAGCTTGCGCCATATAAAATTTATTTAGTCAGTTTTTATTCAGTTTAAGATCTGTTTAGGATCTAAAACACTGTAACCCGCACCAGTACTGGGTCTTTATAGAATTATTAACCGTGGTTATTATTTAAACAAGTATATTTATAACAATGAAAGGTAATTTTATCTGTAGGATTGTTTGTATGGCTCAATTAAATAGCATTAGGTTTTAACAAGTACAACACAAGCAGGTGTTAGGTTATTACAATTTAACAATTGAGTATTATGCCATCCGGTATGTTTTATTTTTAATCATTTATAAATGTTACAATTCGTCGATAAGTTAATAATGAATATTTATTCAATACTGCACCATTATTTATAAGTAAAAAAAAAGGAAAGCCTTAGCTTTCCATTTTTTATTACAACAAATTAAACTGCTGGTTTTATGATATCAAAGTGCAGATATGCTCTATCTGTTGCAATTCGGCCACGTGGTGTTCTTTGTATAAAGCCTTGTTGGATTAAAAATGGCTCTAATACATCCTCAATGGTTTCTCTGTCCTCACCAATAGCTGCGGCAAGGTTATCTAAACCCACTGGCCCGCCCATGAACTTATCAATGATGGCTAATAATAATTTTCTGTCTAGATAATCAAAGCCTTCTAAATCAACATCAAGTAAATCCAGCGCTTTTTGTGCGACCTCTGCAGTTACAAAGCCATCATGCTTTACTTCAGCGTAATCGCGAACACGTCTTAACAAACGATTAGCGATACGAGGTGTTCCCCTTGAGCGTTTTGCAATTTCAAAGGCGCCCTGCTCATCGATGGGTAATTCCATGACTTTGGCTGAGCGAGTCACAATGGTACAAAGATCTTTTACGTTATAAAACTCAAGACGCAGTGGAATACCAAAACGGGCGCGCAAAGGCGACGTTAACGCCCCTGCTCGGGTGGTGGCGCCAATTAGAGTAAAGGGTGGTAAATCCAGTTTAATGGAACGTGCAGCAGGTCCTTCACCAATCATAATATCTAATTGATAATCTTCCATTGCAGGATAGAGAATTTCTTCCACTACTGGGCTTAAGCGGTGTATTTCATCGATAAATAGCACATCACCATGTTCAAGGTTTGTCAGTAGTGCAGCGAGATCGCCCGCTTTTTCAAGTACAGGTCCTGAAGTAGACTTAATATTTACACCCATTTCATTGGCAACAATCATCGCCAGCGTAGTTTTACCTAAACCTGGAGGGCCAAAAATCAACATATGATCTAAGGCCTCTTCACGTTTAAGCGCTGCCTCTATAAACACTTTAAGCTGGGCGCGAGTATCATCTTGACCTGTATAGTCTTCAAGCATTTTAGGGCGCATCGCCCTATCAATATGTACTTCTTGCTCAAATTCTTGTGGTTGTATTAAGCGATCTGCTTCTATCATTTATATCTCTTTAATTAAGCAATTAAATACCGGAGTTAAAGCATCGATTTTAGCGCGGCTTTAATTAATACTTCGCTGGTCATGCCGTCTGAATAAGCTGTTATAACCGCTTTACTCGCTTGCGCGGGTTTGTAGCCTAATGATACTAGTGCGGCAATAGCATCTTCTTCGGCATTGTTTTCAACCACTGCAGGTTGATAGTTAGTTTGCAATGCAAACTCACGCTCGGAGCCAACGGAAGCTTCGAGTAAACTTTTCAGTTTATCGCGCATTTCAATAACTAAGCGTTCTGCAGTTTTTTTACCGACACCGGGAAGTTTTACTAAGGTCACGATATCATCACGCTCAACACAATTAACAAACTCGCCAGCGGTCATACCTGACAAAATGGTAAGCGCCAGTTTAGGGCCGACACCATTGGTTTTTATTAATAAGCGAAATAACGCCCGCTCTTGCTTAGTAATAAAACCATAAAGTAATTGCGCATCCTCACGTACCACAAAGTGGGTGTATAGCATTGCGGTATGGTTTAATTCCGGTAACTCGTAAAAACTGGTCATTGGTACCTGTAACTCGTAACCAACGCCATTAACATCAAGTACAATTTCTGGGGCCTGTTTCTCAACCACCAATCCGCATAATCTTCCAATCATTTGTATCTTCCATATGTGCGGCTTTGAGCTTTTCCACCCAGCGCAATTAAACTTTGATAAGTGTGGTAGTGACAAATAGCAACGCCAAGTGCATCAGCAGCATCAGCTTGAGGCGCAGCAGGCAATTTAAAAATTTGCTGGATCATATGCTGAACTTGCGCTTTTTGCGCGCGCCCCGTCCCCACAACAGCACTTTTAATTTGGGTTGCACTGTATTCAGCAACCGGCAAATTAGCATTCATGGCCGCCACAATGGCGGCGCCGCGTGCTTGCCCAAGCTTTAGAGCCGAATCGGCATTTTTTGCCATAAAAACCCGTTCAATGGCAAATTGATCCGGCTGGTATTGCTTGATGATTTCTGTAATGCCATCAAAAACTTGTTTTAATCGAGTCGGCAAATCATCTGCTGAAGTTCGAATACAGCCACTGCCTAAATACAGTTGTTGTCTGCCTTGGCACTTGATGACGCCGTATCCGGTAATTCGTGAACCAGGATCAATGCCTAATATTGTTGTCACGGTTTTAAGGTTTCCTTAACCTAGACTTTCCATTACTTCGTCTGATATTTCAGCGTTATGATAAACCTCTTGAACATCATCATGATCTTCTAAATTATCGATCAAGCGCATAAATTTAGCTGCGGTATCAGCATCTAAATCGGCTTTAGTACCGGCAATCATGGTGACTTCGGCATTTACGGCTTCAAAACCAGCAGCATCTAGGGCATCTTTAACACTGCCAAATGCATCAGGCGTGGTGAGTACATCAAATGCACCATTATCATGGGAAACCACATCATCTGCACCCGCTTCTAAGGCGGCGTCCATCAGTTGATCTTCATCGACAGTATTTGGATATGAAATGACCCCAGATTTTGTAAACATATAAGCGACAGAACCATCGGTGCCTAGGTTACCACCTGACTTACTGAATGCATTGCGTACGCCAGAGACAGTTCGGTTTTTGTTGTCGGTCATGGTTTCAACCATCACTGCGGTGCCACCTGGGCCGTACCCTTCATAAATAATGGTATCAAGCTGCTGACCATCAAGCTCGCCGGCACCACGTTTTACTGCGCGCTCTACCGTGTCTCGGGTCATATTATTTGATAAAGCTTTGTCTATTGCGGCGCGTAGACGCGGGTTAGCACCTGGATCTGATCCGCCTTCTCGTGCTGAAACGGTTAACTCACGAATAAATTTACTGAATAATTTGCCACGCTTGGCATCTTGGGCCGCTTTACGATGCTTAATATTGTCCCATTTACTGTGTCCAGCCATGGTAAGTCCTTTAAATTTCCGGTCTCAATACCTGTTAGATTACACACTTAGGTATTATAAAAACAGACCGAGGCATATGCCTCGGTTTGTTATTTTATCAATGTAGCCAAACTTTAGATTACTCTTCAGTAGCGGGCTTCTCTTGCGGAATAACATTGATACCTAATTCAACTAACTGCTGCGGGTTAGCAAAACCTGGGGCATTAGTTAACGGACATGCCGCAGTGGTTGTTTTAGGGAATGCCATTACATCACGTATTGAGCTTGCACCTGTCATTAACATGATAATGCGATCTAAACCAAAGGCTAAACCTGCATGAGGTGGTGTACCATAACGTAATGCTTCAAGTAAGAAGCCAAACTTCTCGTTGGCTTCTTCATCTGAAATACCTAAGATACGGAATACCGCGCTTTGCATCTCTGCATTATGAATACGCACTGAACCGCCGCCTAATTCACAGCCATTTAATACCATATCGTATGCATCTGAAATCGCAGCGGCTGGATCCGCTTCTAATTGCTCCGGGGTAACATCACATGCTGCGGTAAACGGATGGTGAACAGCGTGGAAACCACCATTAATTTTCTCAAACATTGGGAAGTCAACAACCCACAATGGACGCCATTCACCTTCAAGTAGGTCAAAATCTTCACCGGCTTTAAGACGTAGTGCTCCCATTGCTTCAGCAACAACATTGGCTTTATCAGCGCCAAATAACACGATGTCACCAGTTTGCGCACCTGTGCGACTGATAATTTCGTTAACGATTTCTTCGTTTAAGAATTTAAGTACTGGTGATTGAATACCTTCAATGCCAGCAGATAAGTCGTTAATCTTCATCCACGCTAGGCCTTTAGCACCATAGATGCCAGCGTACTTAGTGTAGTTGTCAATTTGTTTGCGAGACAAAGATGCGCCTGCTGGAATGCGTAATGCCGCAACACGACCTTCGACATCGTTAGCTGGACCACTGAATACTGCAAATTCTACGTCTTTAACCAAATCAGCGATGTCCACTAACTCTAGTGGGTTACGTAAATCAGGCTTGTCTGAACCAAAACGTGCCATGGCTTCTGCATATGGCATACGTGGAAATTCACCTAAATCGACATTTAATAAGTCGTTAAATAAACCACGAACCATTTCTTCAGTTTTCGCCATCACTTGATCTGACGACATGAAAGAAGTTTCGATATCTATTTGAGTAAATTCTGGTTGGCGATCTGCACGTAAATCTTCATCACGGAAACACTTTACGATCTGGTAATAACGGTCAAAACCAGACATCATTAACAATTGCTTAAACAACTGTGGTGACTGAGGTAAGGCAAAGAATTGACCTTTATAGGTCCGGCTTGGAACTAGATAATCACGAGCCCCTTCTGGTGTAGCTTTGGTTAAGATTGGCGTTTCAATATCTAAAAAACCGCTGTCATCAAGGAAACGACGCACAGCACTAGTCACTTTAGAGCGAAATACGATTCTGTCAGCCATTTCTGGGCGACGTAAATCTAAGTAGCGGTATTTTAAACGCTGCTCTTCACTATTGTTTTGGTAGTTATCCATGCTTAGTGGTAACGGCGCAGAAGCATTGATAATAACTAAGTCTTTACCTAATACTTCAATTTCACCGGTTTTCATTTGTGCATTAATTTGGCTTTCTGGTCTTGCACGCACCACGCCTTTTACTTGTACACAAAATTCACCACGTAAACTACTGGCAACCTTGAAAACATCTTCTAAATCCGGATCATAAACAACTTGTACAATCCCTTCTCTGTCACGAAGATCTAAAAAAATCACGCCACCTAAATCACGGCTACGGTTTACCCAACCTACTAAGGTGACTTCTTGACCAAGATGAGACTTATTGACGTCTCCACAATATTGACTGCGCATTTAACTCTACCCTTAATTCGGTAATAGGTTCTAAAAAAAATTCTGTTAAACATTAGATAAATAATGCTAGCAACTATAGTACTTAAACAACGTCAATGACGTGATAAATAAATCCGAACATTATTTTACTACAAGCTTTGAAATAGTTTACTGCAATTAACGCGGCTTTAGGAAAAAGTTAGCACAATAAACGTGCAAAAAAGCATCATCCAATGCTTTTTTTGTGGATCTGCTGCATTTTTGGTTAACCGCTGCCAAGCCTTAAGTTTATTTGTTAGAAATTAATCAAGACTATTCAGCTTATTGGTAACCTAAGTTGTTAGCGCTTTTCTTGTTGCGGTACATATTTTTATCAGCACACTTTAACAATGCAATGGCGTTATCACCATCATCAGGATAAATCGCCATACCGATACTGGCAGTAAGCGTTAGACTGATACCATCAATCCTCAAAGGCTCTGTTAGGTTAGCAGTAATGGTTTCAGCCACCTTAATTGCACTTTCTGCGTTATCGATATTATTCAGTAGTATGACAAATTCATCACCACCAAATCGAGAAACTGTATCTGATTTTCTAACCGCTTTTTTCAAGCTATTTGCTATAGCAACTAATGCTTGATCACCAACATGATGGCCATAGGTGTCATTAACTGCTTTAAACTTATCGATATCAATAAATAAAATGGCAAATTTATGTTGTTCTCTTAGATGAGCGGTGACGGCGCAAGCTAATCTATCATCAAGTAAACACCGATTAGGTAAATGAGTCACAGGATCATGCTCAGCTGCAAATTTACTTTCTAATTGTGCTTGTTTACGAAGCTCCACTTCTGCCTTCAGCCGCCTGTTACCCCAAATAACCAACAATGTAATAGCGCTAACAATAACTAACCCTATCAACAGCATCTTAAACCAATGTTGATATTTATCCGCTTCGCTACTTAAGTCAATGGCCACCCATTGCTGATACATTTGCTGCTGCTTTGTTTCATCAATAGTTTCTAAGGCACGATTAATTAGTGGGATGAGCTTTTTAAGTTCTGAATAGACGCCAATATGACTTTTTTGCTCTGCTAAATCCGCTACCAGTGCTATTTTTAAATCAGGGAAACCACCTTCATTAAGTGCATAAGCCAAGGTAACCACTTGCTCAATAAATAAATCAGCTTGACCTGTAGATACGGCTTTTAAACCACTTTTGACATCTGCCACAGGCATGATCTTTAAGCCTGGAAATTGTTGCCTTAATTGATTATTGATGCTGTACCCTTTGACCACAGCAATCCGTTTACTTGTGTATTGACTTAAATTAAATAGTGGTTGCTCAGTGAGTGAGGTGGCAATGGCCCAAGGAGATGGCCAGTAACCATCGGTAAATTCGAGCGTAGGCTGCTGCAATTTACTCTTGGCCATACTAGCGACCATGTGTATGGTTCCTGATTTAATATCATTGTTAAGGCTATCCCAATCTTGATAAGCAACTGGAATAATATCAATTCCTAATTGATTAGAGATAATGTCAGTGACGTCGCTGTTAACGCCAGAAAACTCACCCTGTTCATTTTGATATTCCATTGGTGCCCAGTCGTCTAAATAGCCCAATTTTAATGCACCTAAGGAGTCCAAATATTTTTGCTCGTTATGACTTAAAAATATTTGCTTATCACGGCTAATAAAAGTGCGGTCGTCATTATTAACCAGCCATTTACGCTCTATTTTATTTAGTTCATGCAAACTAATCAGCTTGAAACCATTGGTGATACGCTCAGCAAGCTCTGTGTTTTCAACATTGGTGAGGTTATAAATCTGGGTGCTAAATTCAGTTGAAGTGAGCTGATTGAAATCTGCCCATTTTTTATTATTAAGTAAGTAATGTGACGTAGTCGCACTCGATGCAACAAAGCCGACAATATCGCCGTCTTGGCTCGCTTTGACCATTTGAGCCATAGAATCGTAATACCGCAGCTGCGCATTAGGCAATAATGTTCTCAGTTCAACAATATAAGGAGATGTGGCAAAAATACCAATGCGTTTACCATCAACTTGACTAATATTGGTTAATTCTTTTTGGTAACTAAAAAAACGACTTTTAACCGTGTATAAATGATTTGCTCGATTTAACCCAGTGTTCATCGTGTCACTTTCAGGATAACCAATATGAACATCGGCAAGCCCTTTCTTAACCATGTTAATGCTACCGTTCATATCGCTAGAAATGAAATTAATATTGATGCCCGTTTTTTCAGACCATAACTGCCAAATATCGACAAATAAACCATGGGGTTGACCTTCAGGGTTTATATCAACAAACGGCTCAATTTCAACTTGCATAGCGATCATTAAGCCGCCTGATTCACGTCTCAGGCCAAACCAGCGTTTCTCAATATCATCAACCACCTTCGCTGATATTTGCGCAAAACCTTGGTTAATTTCAGCAACCCAATGACTGTGCCGTTTGGCAACCGCTGGCGCTAAATTAACTGTATTAACTGAGATCCTAGCGGAAGTTTGATACTTATTGGCCAAATCAAAATTAACCGGAATCCCTTGATAATAACCTTGAATAGCAGCAAAAGCATATAGCTCGCCATCAATTACCGCGTCCACGAGTTCACGTTTAGTTTTGAAGGTTTTAAATGTGAGACTAGGTTCAATGGCTAATAAATCATCGAGATGAGATGTGCCTTCGATAACCCCTATTTTAAAAGGTTTTAAATCTGTGATGCTTTTCTTAGTGGCGATATCATTATGAAGGTAAACGTAATTATTTAATGTTGTTATTTGATTGGCATAAGCAAATTTTGTCTTTCTTTTCGCGTTTACTACCATTCCTATATGGGCATCGACCTTACCTTCTTCAACAGCAGAGAGTGACTCCTTCCATGGCATGGGCTTAAAAATCACTTTAATGCCACTCTTAACTGACCATTCGTGCCATAAATCGACCATCAAACCCGAAGGGTTACCATTTTGATCAACAAATTGATAAGGGTAAGCGTCTTCACTCATTGAAATAGATATTGTTTTCGGTAGTGAGCTTACTAGTATCTCATCTGAGGAGGTATTAGCCCAAGTAGCAGTGGTGAGCACTAAACTGACTATGATGACAAATATAAATTGAGTGAACTTCAAGCGCTATCCCTTGTGCAAGATGTATTTTCTCTGAAGAAAAAGGTTATGTGTTTGTTGGTTATTTTTAATTACTGTACATCATACCGTTTTATATCGACTAATTGTCTAACAAGGTGAATAATTTACCGAGAAAATAGCCAATAAACAAAATAATTTACAAAAATTCCAATGGGATACTTGCTGCTATTTGTTAGGATTAGCTAGAATGACAATATAATACTCCTAAGTTACTGCAGATGAACTCTCAACAAGACACAATTTACGCCACAGCAACTGACAAAATATCAGATTTTCAATTTGATAATCGCGTCGCTGGTGTGTTCAACGATATGATCAGACGTTCTGTACCTGGTTATGCACAAATCATTAATACGATAGGTGATTTTGCTGATAGGTATGTAACGCCAAATTCTAATATTTATGATTTAGGCAGCTCCTTAGGCTCTGCTACCTTAAGTATTCGTCGTCAAATTGAACAACGCCAATGCCGTATTATCGCAGTAGATAATAGCGAGTCTATGGTTTCTCGATGTCAGGAAAATCTCGCGGCTTATGTCAGTGATACTGAGGTTGAGTTAATTTGTGGTGACATTAGAGATGTAGAAATCACCAATGCATCGATGGTGGTGTTAAATTTCACCTTACAGTTTTTACCGGTGCAAGATAGAGATAGCCTGATCAAAAAAATATTTCAAGGCTTATTGCCTGGCGGCATTTTAGTGATCTCAGAAAAGCTCTGCTTTGAAGATGATGTGATTCAATCATTGCTGTATGAACAACACCTCGATTTTAAACGTGCTAATGGCTACAGTGAGTTAGAAATCAGCCAAAAACGCAGCGCACTTGAAAATGTGATGCGCCCAGACAGTTTAACAATCCACCAACAACGCTTTACTGATAATGGCTTTAGTCATTCAACTGTATGGTTCCAATGTTTTAATTTCGCATCTATGGTGGCTATCAAGTGATTAGTTTCAGCTCTTTTTATCAACAAATTGCCGACTCATCGTTACAACACTGGTTGGAAGAATTACCGGCTATTTTAGGAAAGTGGCAACGTGAACATAAACACGGCAATTTACCTAAATGGGAAAAAGTCCTTAACAAACTTAATTACCCTACTCCAACAAGCATCGATTTATTCAATGGTGTCAAAATTGGCGATGGCAGCCAATTAACTGCAGGTCAAACTGAAAAACTTGAAAACCTTTTAGGCTTGTTTCAACCTTGGCGTAAAGGTCCTTTTAATATTCATGGTATTGATATCGATACCGAATGGCGCAGTGACTGGAAATGGGATCGAGTAAAACCACATATTTCACCGTTAGAGAATCGCACCGTGCTAGATGTAGGTTGTGGTAGCGGCTACCATATGTGGCGCATGCTAGGGGCTGGCGCAAAACGTGTCGTGGGTATTGACCCTTCGCCGTTATTTTTATGCCAATTTGAAGCCGTTAAGCGTTTAGCGGGTAATCAGCATCCTGTTCATTTATTGCCATTAGGAATTGAAGAACTGCCAGCACTTGATGCGTTTGATACAGTGTTTTCTATGGGAGTGTTATATCACCGCCGCTCACCTATCGACCATCTAATGCAGTTACGTGATCAACTGCGTATGGGCGGCGAATTGGTATTAGAAACTTTAGTTATCGATGGTGATGAAAATGCGGTTTTAATGCCAGAAGACAGATACGGCAAAATGAACAACGTATGGTTTTTACCCTCCGTTGATGCGTTAATGTTATGGCTTAAAAAATGCGATTTTACCGATATCCGTTGTGTCGATGTTGATGTCACCTCTATGGCAGAACAGCGCTCAACTAAATGGATGAAAAACGAGTCGTTAGTGGATTATCTTGATCCAAATGATGTTAGTTTAACGGTAGAAGGTTACCCTGCACCCAAACGTGCAACGATTATTGCAATAAAGAACCAACCTAATCACGACTTAATTTAACCTAGATTATTAAAATAACAGGAATTATCATGTTAAAGCAGGTATTTATTTTATCTTGTACAGCCGCGTTAATCACCGGCTGTGCTTCAACAGAAAAAGTAACTCCGGTTGGTAGTGAAGAGTTTACTTCAAATTTAGCCAGTTCTCAGGCCGCTATTATTGAAGCGATTAATAGCCAATGTATTAGCGCCACACCTGAAATTGTTGCCTTAAACGAAGAAGTACAACAATTAAGGTTACAAATCACCGATACTCTTACCAAACAATCTGAAAAAATGGATGCTGATGCCGTTGCATTAGCGCAATTAAATGAACCACCTCAGTGTCCTGAGTCAGCAATAACCGATAAGTTTGTTCTGGGTGAAGTAGAAAGTGTTTTTATTGACGAATTAAAAGCCGCTTTTGCAACGCGTATTGATACTGGCGCTGAATCGTCATCATTAGATGCCCGCAATATTGTGTTATTTGAACGTAATGGCGTTCAATGGGTTCGCTTCGATGTAATGATCAATGGAGAGGATCAACCTGGGGATACTTTTGAACATAAAGTTGAACGTTTTGTGCGCATTAAACAAGATGCAGAACAACCTGATGATCGCCGCCCCGTTATTCATGCCCACCTGCAAATTGGTAAATACGCCGCTGAAACTGACTTAAACTTAACCGATCGTAGCCATTTAGATTATCCCTTACTACTTGGTCGTAAATTTATGAAAGATATTGCTGTAGTCGATGTCGGCCAGAGCTATATTCATGGAAAAAAAGACAAACAAATAACGACAAAAGTTAAATAGGACTTCTAATGCATTCACGTAAACCGTTTTTTATCTTCGTCGCGTTATTATTTATATTCGGTACTGCAGCCAGTATTTATCGCAGCGTTGAACACAACGTCCCTTTCCTTCCTGGTCAGCAGGTTCAAAGCTGGTCAGTGGAAGCAAAAGTGATGTTTAATGGTAATAATAACCCAACCGAAGTATCACTCTCTTTGCCACAAGATCCTGCATTTGATGTACTTTCAGAAAATGCTACCTCACCGGGATATGGTCTAAATATCTCAGAAGGGGCTGACAGAAGAGCAGTTTGGTCAATTCGTGAATCCTCTGGACGTCAATCCTTATATTACCGTGTAACACTGGTACCGACAGGTCAACTTGACGTCACCCAAGATGAAGTACCTGAAACACCAGAACCCTTTTTATGGCAAGTCACTGAAAAAGGCGCCGCTGACCAAATCATGAACGATGTATGGCAGCGCAGTGCTAATAACCTTTCTTACGCACAGCAGTTAATGTCAGTGATTAACGACACTAATCAATCGCAGAATTTAGCACTGTTATTATCAGTTAACACTCGTACCCAGTTGTTTTTGCAAATGCTGCACTCTAAAGGCGTTCCTGCAAAACAAGTGAGTGGTCTAATGCTAGAAGACCAACGTCGTCGTCAGCAACTCAATCCTTATGTGCAGGTTTATCATAATGGTGAATGGGTTTTATTTGATGTTGAAGGCAACAAACAAGGCCGTCCTGATAACTTGGTTTTATGGCAACACAATAACCAATCGGTGTTAGATGTTGTTGGTGGCAGTAACTCGCAAGTTAACTTTTCAATGTTGCAAGAAACACGCTCAGCACTGGCAACCTCTATCGATATGATGAAAAACTCAGATGCACTGGATTTTTCTTTGTACCAATTACCACTAGAAGAACAAAGTACCTTCAAAGGGATTTTATTGATCCCAATTGGCGTGCTTGTGGTGGTGTTCTTAAGAGTGATTATCGGTATCAAGACATCAGGTACCTTTATGCCGGTACTGATTGCATTAGCCTTTATTCAAACCACATTATTGACCGGCTTAATTGGCTTCTTGTTAATTGTCGCCTTTGGTTTGATGATCCGCTCCTATTTATCGCAACTTAACTTATTGCTCATATCCCGAATATCCGCGGTCATTATTGTAGTGATATTTATAATTGGCTTGTTTACGCTTATTTCCTATAAAGTGGGATTAAGTGAAGGCTTAACCATTACCTTCTTCCCGATGATCATTTTGGCATGGACCATTGAACGTATGTCAATTTTATGGGAAGAAGAAGGCCCTAAAGCGGTAGTGATGGCCGGCGGTGGTAGCTTGTTTGTCGCCACTTTAGCCTACCTTGCTATGAGTAACAGTTGGATCCAATATTGGGTATTTAACTTCTTAGGTATTCACTTAGTGATTTTAGCAATGGTGTTAGTGATGGGCCAATACACTGGCTACCGTCTCACAGAGCTTAAACGCTTTAAACCTTTGGCTGGAGATCAGTAATGAACTTTGCCTGGCCTTGGGAGCTGCGCCGCAAAGGCGTATTAAATATGAATAAGCGTAATATCGATTACATTGGAAAATATAATCCTCGTAAATATTACAAACGCGTGGATGACAAGCTGATTACCAAGCAATTAGCTTTAGCCAATGGTATTGCCGTACCTGACTTGATTGGTGTTGTTGAAGAGCAGCACAAAATCAATGATATTCCGCAAATGGTCATCGACCGTACTGGCTTTGTGATAAAGCCAGCAAAAGGTTCTGGCGGTAAAGGGATTTTGGTGATCACTAAAGTGGAAGGCGGTCGCTATTATAAACCTAATGGCGATGAAGTGACGCCGACTGAAGTTTATCGCCATGTCTCCAACATCTTAAGTGGGTTGTTTTCTTTAGGCGGCACCCCTGATGTCGCCATTGTTGAAGGCTTGATTGAGTTCGATCCGGTTTTTGATGGTTTTAGTTACGAAGGCGTGCCTGATATCCGCTTAATCGTGTTTAAAGGCTATCCAGTAATGGGCATGCTACGCTGCTCAACAGCTGCTTCTGATGGCAAAGCTAATTTGCACCAAGGCGCTGTCGGTGTCGGTTTAGATATTGCTACAGGCAAAAGTTTGTTTGCTGTTCAATTTGATGAACCTGTTTTAAAGCATCCTGATACTCAATTTGAATTGTCACAAATTCAAGTCCCAAACTGGGACACCCTGCTTCATACCGCATCCAGTGCCTATGAAATGTGTGAACTGGGTTATTTAGGAACCGATATGGTTTTGGATAAGCAGCGAGGTCCATTACTACTGGAGCTAAATGCTCGACCAGGACTTGCAATTCAAACCGCAAACGGTAGAGGGATTTTACAACGCTTGCAACATGTTGAGTCTATCAAAGGCCCTGCCGTTTCAGTGGAAGAACGTGTGGCTTATGCCAAAAAGCATTTCTGTAGTAATCCTAACTTTTAGTTTATTGGCAACTGCGCAAGCAGTTGCCAATCCTCTTCAGCTGTTTGTGCAACAATGTTTGCAATACAAACCGTCTTTAGCATCCCTAGATTTAAAGCAAACAACCCCTTACCAAACATTACAGTTTGAGCAATTAACCTTAGGCTTTAACAATTTTAACGACCGTTTAAATTACTACCGCCACTTAGCCACTCATAACCAGCGTGAAGGGCTATTAATGTGCCAATTACATTTAGCTGATGAATTATCAGCATTGTTAACAGCGCCTCAATTATCCAGTTTTATCGCTGAGCTTGAAGATAGCCACATGCCCTACTCTTTATTAGCCAATAAAATTAACGCGATTACACTAGCCCAACTTGATATCGATACCAAATCACAGTTACACAATGCACAGGCAACGATAAGACGAAACCTTAGTAATAGTAATTTGAAATTGGTATTTAATAACGCACAATGCCAGTTAGATACCAACCGCGATGATACAAACTCTGCTTTTGAGATCAGTTTAGCCAAATACTTACTTTTACAACCAGATGAGCAATGCCGAAAAACCACTTGGCAGGCCTATCAAGCACGGGCAAAAAGTAAAAATCAGCAGTTATTAGCGACAATTAAAACCATTAAGCAGCAAGTTTCAGCGCCTGAGCCCAGCATTGCTTCAGCTGAAGCCCAAAGCGCGCCATTACAGGCAACCCAATCATTATCAACAAAGCCGTTATTAACAAATCAGCTGTTATTATCCTTCTTAGAAAGCCAAACCAATAATATTAATACAGCGCCTTGGAATATCGGTAAAACCCTTAGTCAGATAAAAAATACCCCTTATCTTGGCCCCAAAAACAGTAGTGATTTATTTCAGCAAGTTGTCGATGTATTAACGCCTCTGGGGCTTGAATTCGAAGCGATTCCCCTCCAAGTGCAAGCTGATATGTCGTCCACTAATGAAACCAATACCACCGCAAGTACTGGCAATGGCACTGCAACGGTCAATGAACCATCAGAACCAATTACAACTTATCGCTTGTGGCATCAGCAGCGTTTAGTTGGTGAACTCTATATCCATACAAGTAAGCATTCGATGGCGAATATCATTAGGTATCCGGTGATCGGTCAGCAATTTGCCCAAGCGAGCGTGGTTTTTCCAAAATATTTATCTAATCGGCGCCAAGCAATGCAACTGGTGAAAAGCCTCAGCGAGGCCATTACTGCTATGACTCGAGGCAGCCAATTCTATTTGGTAAATAAGCTTGGAGTATCAACAGATAATTATTTATTAGGTTATTATTGGTTAAGCAGTCATCTACAACACCAATTAGCCTATTTAACCCCTTCAGCGAGAGAGCAATTTGCTGAGTCTTATCGACAGCAACTTAGGGTATTTCGCAGCAAAGTCGCTTGGTATTATTTAAACTCTGAGCAGCAAGGGGATGATATAAATAATCAACAACTAAATAGCGCCATCAATCAGGCTTTTCAGGCGAGTTTTAATCAACAATGGCCGGATGCAAAAAATATGGCCTATAGCTTTAACGGCATAGCTAATGAAGGGCTCGATTACTATCACCCACTTTGGCAACAAAATTTAGTTAATTTGATTAATACAGACACTAACGCTTCAATAACAAATCGCCAAGTTTTTGATATTTTGGTAGTTAATGAAGATAATTTATCCCTAATCCAACAAATGAGCATTATACTTAATCCACCGACTGATCCATCATCAATCATCAGGAGAGCCTTTAATGTTGGCAATTCGAAAATTTAAATCCTTAACCAGTTTAATCAGCTTTTCGTTGCTACTTACTTGTGCCAGCAGCTTTGCTGAAACCAGAGATAACCATCAATTAACTCACCAGCAAGTTCGAAGCGCAATTCAGCTTAACCTTGAACAAAATATGTATTCCTTGCCACCTCGAATTCAAGGGCATTATGGTTTACGTATGTATCGCATGACTGGTGATGAAAAGTACGCTAATGCCGCTTTAATTGATTTGATCACCATTACAGAAAGACAAAACTACTTTGCCTGTAATATGGATAAACCTAATTTTATTGAAGATGAAGCCGAACAAGCTATTAGCGTGTTAGGTAAGGGTCCTCGTGCTAAAGCGCGTAAAAAAGCCCTTAAGCCGTTTCCAGAGTTTATTTTCTATAGCGATATTTTATTGCGCTATGCCAGTCGCACCGATGAACTGGGTTTCATGGGGCCATGTCATGAGCAAATGATTAAAGGCTTAAAAGCCTATGATTTAACCCCAGCTTTGACTGATCCTAAAATGATCACATCATGGGCCGCGCAGTTAGTGAATTATGTTTACTGGGCTAAACAGCTAAATGTGGGGGATTATGTCGAGGTATATAAACAAGCGTTCATCGAGACTTATCCTGACGATAAAGACAACAATCTTGATAAAAAGCAGTACCGAAACAAGCTATATGGTATGACACACTTTATTTTTGCCTCTAGTGGTTATTACCAAGAGCAAGTTAACGCCAAAGATTATCAATGGATTTTAGATTTCTTTAATAACAACATTGATAGGATCTTAACTGATGCAACCGATGACATTATTTCAGAAGTCGGCATTAGCTTTTTATTAGCGGGTCAGCCAAACCATCCTGTGGTTAAAAAGACTCAAAACCATATTGCGGCGTCATTTATCCCTGAGTATCAACTGATCCCGTCACCTCGTGGTAATCCCAATATGGTGTCAGGCGAACACCGCAATGTATTGGCGATGATGCTTCTTGATTGGCCAGAGAAGCTGCATAAAGGCCCTTACCTTGCTGAAATAAAAGCGACGAAAAAGTATTTGCCGGTGCAAGTGACGCCTAAAGATCTCAGTAAAACTAACAGCAATACAAAAGAGAAACCTAGCGCTAAGTAATTAAGCGCGTTCTCGATTGCCTTCAAGAGCGTATCACTGTGTGATACGCTCTTTTTAATATTGACCTGTAAACTAATGAGTTTTGTATGAATAGAGCAAAATCCACACTTGAGCAATGGCGAATTATTCAATCTGTAGTGGACTTTGGTGGTTACGCCCAAGCAGCAGAAAAGCTGAATAAAAGCCAATCTTCGCTCAATCACGCTGTGGCTAAACTACAAAACCAACTTGGGATTCAATTACTTGAAGTAAAGGGACGCAAAGCTTACCTAACGCAGCAAGGTGAAGTACTACTCAGGCGCTCACGTCACTTAACCCAAACCGTTGATGAACTTGAGCAACTTGCGAGCAATTTAGGACAAGGCTGGGAGCCCAACTTGACCATTGCCCGCGAAATCATCTATCCAATGCAATTTCTTGTGGACGCCTTAAAAGCCTTTTGGCCCGATAGCCGTGGGACCCGAGTGACTGTCATTGACTCGGTGATCACAGGCACACAAGAATTAATTGACAATAACATCGCCGATATCGCTATTTGCGGTATTCCTGCAAAAGGCCATATTGCCGAGTTCCTGTGTGAGTCAGACTTATACCTTGTATGCAGTCCGACTCATCCATTAACCCAGTGCGGTATTGTTGCCGATGAAACAGAGCTGGCGCAGCACTTACAAGTGGTCATTAAAGACACTGCAACTGAAAAATCAGTAGATACTGGTTGGTTAAAGTCAGAGCAGCGCTGGACAGTATCAAACTTTCACGAAGCAAAAAACGTGTTACAAAGTGGCATTGGCTTTTGTTGGGCGCCCGCTTATTTGGTCGAGGATGATATTCGCCAAGGTAAGCTCGCCAGGCTTATTCTTAAAGGCAGTAAAAGTCGTAAAATTGCATTAACTTTGGTTATCCCTAACCGAGATAATCAGGGGCCTGCCAGTAAATTGTTAGAATCTTTAATTTTATTACAGCACGATATTGACCAAAACAAGCCTTGATAGATATCTGATTTATTTAGCTTTAATGATACTCAAAGTCATTAATGCCAGCTCAAGTTACATTGAGTTCTACACTGAGACATCGATTATGGTGCCAATGTTTTCAGACCAGACATTTATCACATCTACTGCAACCTCGGCGTGAGAAATAGCTTGCTGAGCATCAATCAGGGCCGCTGCTTGCGAGCTAAGCGTGACGCTATCTGCAGTTATTAGTGAGGCAGAACTTAGCGTTTCTGGGATGGCTACCGCCGTGGTCGCCTGCGCTAAATCATTGTGCGCCTGTTGCAGTCCTTGAACACCGAGGGTAAAACTTGATGCTATTTCCATGATACAACTCCTTTTGAAACAACCTAATAGCAAGTTATATCACATTGAATAGTCGTGATAAAATGCATACCAATTTAAAAACTAATACCAGTTTGTCTCCCAATCTTTCCATACTGGGTTAAGCCCTGACTTTTGTATTTGCTGCACCATTTGCACCGCGCTGCGCTCATCTGAGATTTCAAATTGATCCAACTGGGTGTTGGGATTTTGATAACCACCAGGTTGGGTTGAGCTCCCAGCGCTGATATGAGTCACCCCTAAAGGCAATAAGTTGTTACGTAACTGCTGGGTTTCTCTGGTAGATAAACTAATTTCAAGCTGGGGGTTAAACAATCGAAACGCACAGATCAATTGCACTAAGCCCACATCAGTTAATTCGACTTTAGGACTAATTCCACCGGTACACGGTCTTAATCTCGGTAAAGAAATACTGTAACGACTGCGCCAGTGATGTTTTTCTAAATAGGCCAAATGATAGCCCATTAATAACGCATCTACGCGCCAACTGTCTAATCCGAGCAATACCCCTAATCCCACTTTATCAACCCCAGCCGCCGCGACCCTTTCTGGTGTAGTGAGCCGATAAGTAAAGTCTTGTTTTTTACCTCTGGTATGATGCTTGGCATAGGTTTGGCGATGATAAGTTTCTTGATATACCATCACAGCATCGAGCCCTAACCCCACCAGCTGGGCGTATTCATCTTGCGCCAAAGGCTGTACTTCGATTGCTACATAACTGAAATGCTGTTTTACCAGTGGCAAGATGGTTTTAAAGTATTCAATGCCTACTTTGGTTTCATGTTCTCCAGAAACCAGTAATATTGAATCAAAACCTCGCTGTTTAATGATTTGAATTTCAGCTAATAATTCGGTCTCTGTTAAGGTTTTTCGTTTGAGTTTATTACTCATAGAAAAACCGCAATAGTCACACTCATTTGCGCACAAGTTAGATAAATACAATGGCAGGTATAAACCAATATTAGCCCCAAAGCGTTGCCGGGTTATCTGATATGCCCGCTGCGCCATCGTTTCTAAAAAAGGTAATGCAGCAGGCGATAAAAGCGCGGTTAAACTGTCAATATGACCTTGGGGACGCTGTAATGCTTGTTGCACATCAGCTTCAGTGCTGCTATTAATCCGCATTGATAAATCGATTAAATCTAGCTGTTTAAATTGCTCGACAAAACTCATGGTGCGCCACTCTATTAACTTAATTTGTTGAACCAACCGCATTCAAAGTTAAATTACTCAAACCAAATCATTCACCAGTAAGGGAATAATCTGGCTTACAGATGTAAAAATTGCGTCAGCGGGCTAGTATGTTCTGCCTGTTTGGTAACACTGCCAAGTCCGGCGGTATAGGCATCACGACCGGTTCTAACCGCAAAATCAAAACACCGCGCCATCACTATGGGAGATTGACTACTGGCAATCGCAGTATTGACTAGCACGGCATCTGCGCCCAGCTCCATTGCTCGGCTAGCTTGCGAAGGTGCGCCAATCCCAGCATCAACAACCACCGGCACATTAGCTTGCTCAATGATCATCTCTAAAAAAGGCTCAGTGGCTAAACCTTGATTACTGCCGATAGGACTGCCTAACGGCATCACAGCGGCGCAGCCCACTTCCTCTAGCCGGTAACACAGCACAGGATCTGCATGAACATAAGGCAACACAATAAAGCCTTTTTTACACAAGACTTCGGCAGCTTTAAGGGTTTCAATAGCATCTGGCATCAAGTATTTCGGATCTGGATGGATTTCAAGTTTGATCCACTTTGTGCCAAGCATTTCACTGGCAAGTTCTGCTGCAAAAATAGCTTCTTTAGCGGTTCTTGCCCCTGCAGTATTGGGTAATAACTTAACTCCCATTTGCTGTAATGGCGTCAACAAGTCATCATAGTCTTTACTATGATCAATACGCTTCATTGCGAGGGTCACTAATTGTGAGTTAGAGGCCTCAATGGCAGCTAGCATAGTGTTAGCATCGCTAAACTTTCCTGTACCTGTAAATAAACGAGACTCAAATTGATGTCCGGCTATGGCTAACATAATCACCCCCCTGCTACAGCTGAAAAGACGTCTACTTTATCATTAGGCTGGCATTGAATGGCCTGCCAGCGACTTCTTGGTACAACTTGTTGATTGAGCACTAATGCCAGTGCTTTGGGATTAAGTTGTTTAGACTCTATTAGCGCTAATAAGCTTGGCGCTTGTTGCAACTGCTCTGGTTGGCCATTAAATTCAATTTCAATCATGTTTAATCCTTTTGCGGTAAAGTTATCTGCATGAGTTGACGTCATTTGTTGACGCTGTAATAGCTGCGCTACAACAACTACATTTAGGGTCTTGATTCATTTGTATAATCTGCCATTGCAAGCTTTTAGCATTAAACACATGTAACTTACCCGCTAGCTGGCCTTTGCCTAAGTCATCGGCTGTTAACCAATTTAGCCCCAATAAACTTTGCATTGATGCAACCGTTTGAACAGCAGCAGTGTTAACCCCCATTGATACACATGTTTGTGAAACATGAGTATCTTGTGGGTACAGGCATTGATAACAGCCCCTTTGCGGATAGTCAGTTGAGCTGCAAAATAATTGCCCATCATTAGCGGAAATCGCTGCGCTAATTAGCCCTGTAGCGTGACGAACACAAACTTCATTAATCATTAAGCGGCTAGTAAAGTTGTCAGTGCAATCAAACACCAGATCGACAGATTCAACTAATTTTGCACCATCTGTATCAGCGCCTTCCGTATGAGCACCAAAGGCCTGCTCAATTGCCATGATATTTACGTCTTCATAGGCTGCTGCTAACTTATCTTTGGCAAGTAGCGCTTTGCTTAAACCAATATCTTGTTCGTTAAAAAGTAATTGCCGCGACAGATTTGAAAGCTCCACCTTGTCATGATCCATCAATATCAGTTCTCCAACTCCCGCGGCGGCCAATTGCTGGGCAACACTGTGACCTAAACCACCGATTCCGATGATCAGTAGCCGGCTATTAAGTAATTTAAGCTGACCAAGCTCACCCATATCAGTCAGTAAAATATGACTGGCATACTTGATAAACTGCTTGGAAGTGAGCCCACTCTTATTAGCTTGACGCTGTTGTGTAATCGTCATGACACTGGCTCACACTGCTGTAGTTTCACTGATGGCTTGTGGGATTTTACATGTGATTGCCTTGGCTGTTGCTGAGGTTGTTGCTGAGGTTGTTGTGCAGCCGCTAGATGCCATTGCTGCTCTAACAATGAATAAGCCTTGGCAGGGTTTTCTGCTTCAGTAATGGCTCTTACCACGGCAAAACTATCAACCCCAGTGGCTTTGATATCCGTTATAACACTTGCATCAATACCACCGATGGCCACGGTTGGGCATACGTTGTTAAGTAATGCACTGTAGCGTGCTAATTTTGCTAAGCCTTGAGGCTTTGACGGCATCACCTTAGTGGTCGTTGGGAAAATATGCCCTAAGGCGATATAGGATGGATTTAATTGCTGAGCTAATAGAATTTCAAATACGCTGTGGCTAGATAACCCAAGGGCTAGCCCTGCCGCTGAAATTTCATTTAAGTCAGCTAACTCAAGGTCTTCTTGACCTAAATGAACCCCGAATGCACCAAGCTGTATTGCCAGTTGCCAATGATCGTTAATAAACACTTGGGCGTTATATTGCTTACCCAGAGCTATTGCGCGGCTAATATCTTGTACTAGTTTGGTTTGCTGAGCATCATTAGAGACCTCATTGACAGCATTAGCTTTAATTCGCAGCTGCACTGTGGTGCAATTGGCTTCTAACACACTTTGCAGCATAGTCACGTCATCCACAACCGGATAAACACCAATGCCCTTATGCAGCGCAGGAAAGCGGCAATCTAGGTAGCCCTGAGCTGTATTTATTAATCCATTGCTAAACTTTCCACCAGCAGCTAATTCTTGCTGTGTTTTGCCTAAATTGTTAATTTCAGCGCCACTTACGGCAGTAATTTCAGGGTAGTATTGTATTTCATCAGGCCAAGCGGTTTTTGCCACTGGCCCTGCGCCTTTACCAAATGATTCACTGCACACTAATCCCTTGAGTACATATGCTTTTGCCATCACAACGGCATCATGAAGTACATAGTTATGGGCTAAAAAGCATGCTATCGCAGTGGATAAGGTGCAACCTGTGCCATGGTTATTACTTGTATTAACTCGCTCGCTATTAAGCCAATAAGCTTGATATTGATGGGCGTCACTCACGCCGTGAACTTTACGGCAAATGAACAAATCATTGGCTTTGGTTTGTTGCCATACTGCATCACCGCCTTTGGCGAGCACATGACAATGAAGCTGTTTAACCAGTTGCACTGCCGCACTATAAAAACCATCACTTGAGTCTAGGCTTTGGCTTTTAATTGTGCACTGAGGTTCAAATGCCACGCTGTTAGTATCAGTCAGCGTGTGTAACTCCCTAACATTAGGGGTAATTAAGCTAATTAGACCTTTAAAAGGGCTAAAATCTAACGGCTTTTTTGCGCGCTCATTTAAGCTATCACCACTACTGGCAACCATGACAGGATCTAAAATAATCGGGATCAGCTGGTTAGCTAAACTCTGACTTTTAAATGTCTTTAACCAATTAGCAATGAGTACCAATTGTTGTTGATTGGCAATTAAGCCAATTTTTATGGCTGCTGGCGCTAAATCGCTAGCAAGTGTATTTAGCTGAGCCAATAAGATGGATTCTGACACAGCCTCGACTAGTGTTACAGCCACCGAATTTTGCGCAGTAACAGTGGTAATTGTGCTGCAGCCAAAACACTGTAAGTCATTTATAGTTGCTAAATCTGCCTGTATGCCGGCGCCGCCACCACTATCTGAACCGGCAATAGTCCAGACGATGGGCGACATGGTTTCTAAGCTATGTGGTTGTGAAACATTCATGGTTAAGCCTCTAATTCAGCAGTGGTCTTAACAGCTAAATCTGCGCTTGTTGCTGTGTCTGGCTTAGAGGATAACGGATGAGAAATAGCATAGCCTGTGGCTTTAAATTCAGCTGACTTTTGTGCCATGGCTGATTGAATATCTACACCGCTACTAACGCTTATATCTGCACTTGCGTCTACGGAATTAACATTGTGATTAGAGTGTGCCTGCAGGTGTTTAAATTCGCTAGCGTCAAGCACGTTCACCTTTTGTAACTGATCACGCGCTTGCTTTGCAGCGTATTCACGCACTTCTTGAGTGATTTTCATTGAGCAAAACTTTGGCCCACACATAGAACAAAAATGCGCGACTTTGGCAGACTCTTGGGGTAACGACTCATCGTGATAAGCCCTTGCGGTATCTGGGTCTAAGCCTAAGTTATATTGATCTTCCCAGCGAAATTCGAACCTTGCTTTTGATAAGGCATTATCACGAATTTGCGCACCAGGGTGACCTTTAGCCACATCGGCAGCATGAGCTGCAATTTTATAAGCGATAAGTCCTTGTTTAACGTCTTCTTTATTCGGTAAACCCAAATGCTCTTTAGGAGTGACATAGCACAGCATGGCCACGCCATACCAAGCCATCATGGCCGCCCCAATCCCTGAGGTGAAGTGATCATAACCTGGCGCAATATCGGTGGTTTGTGGGCCAAGTGTGTAAAAAGGCGCTTCATCACAATGGGCAAGCTGCTTTTCCATATTCACTTTAATGAGCTGCATCGGTACATGGCCTGGGCCTTCAATGATGGTTTGCACATCATTTTCCCAAGCAATGTTAACCAGCTCGCCTAAGGTTTCTAATTCAGCAAATTGCGCTTCATCATTGGCATCGGCAATACTGCCGGGCCGCATACCATCGCCTAATGACAATGACACATCGTAGGCAGCGCAGATTTCGCAAATCTCTCTAAAGTGCTCATACAAAAAACTTTCTTTATGGTGACTTAAACACCACTTTGCCATGATGGAACCACCACGAGAAACGATGCCAGTAAGACGTTTTGCCGTCATTGGTACATAACGCAGCAGTACCCCAGCATGGATGGTAAAGTAATCGACGCCCTGCTCTGCCTGTTCAATCAAGGTATCTTTGAAAATGTCCCAATTTAGGTCTTCAGCGACACCATTTACTTTTTCTAACGCTTGATAGATGGGCACTGTACCAATGGGGACAGGAGAGTTTCGAATGACCCATTCACGGGTTTCATGGATATAGCGCCCCGTAGACAAATCCATTACAGTGTCAGCGCCCCACCTCGTTGACCAGACCAGCTTTTCAACTTCTTCTTCAATTGAAGACGTCACAGCAGAATTACCAATATTGGCATTAACTTTGACTAAAAAGTTACGCCCAATGATCATTGGCTCAGCTTCTGGATGATTAATGTTTAACGGGATAATGGCGCGGCCGCGGGCAACTTCATCACGGACAAATTCAGCGGTAATAGGCTGGCCAATGTGAGCGCCAAAAGCTTCACCGGGGGCTTTTTGAGTCAAAATCTCATCAGTGACTTGCTCTCTAGCCATATTCTCGCGAATGGCAATATATTCCATCTCAGGTGTGATAATGCCTTTACGAGCGTAATGCATTTGAGTAACGCGGCGGCCTGACTTGGCTTTTTTAGGGCGAACAAGGGCTTCAAAACGCAAATGATCTAAACCGTCGTCAACCAAACGCTGTTGGGTAAAGTCAGAGCTAACTCCATCAAGTTGCTCTGTATCTTCGCGCTCTTCAATCCAAGCTTGGCGAAACTTGTTTAAGCCTAAACGGACATTAATTTCAGCATCAGGATCTGAATAGGCACCGGCGCAATCATAAACTTTAATGGCTGGGTTGGCTTCAGTCACGGGCGCATCTTCACTACCGCCAAGGATAGTATCGCTTTGATGAATTTGACGCATGCCCACTAACAGATCGGGGCGGGATCCGCTCAGATAGATCTTTTCAGAATTTGGGTGCTGTAAAGGTTTTAGGGTTTCAATAAAATTTTGCGCTTGAGCGCGGGTTTCACGACGATTTGACATAAGCAACCTCAAAATAAAAAAATAGAGTTGCTTGCCTGGAGAATTGTTGATGACGAGCGAGTTAACATTAACTCTGTAATTGACTTGAATTTACACCTTAACTTTGGACCTTAAATATCGGCAAATGGCGGGTTAAATTAACTTCAGCAATAACTCTGCTTTAATTAATTCTATCTTTTATTTTGCACTAATATTTATGATCTAGCCACGCAGCCATTCACTATAAAATTGCTGCTGACTGTAGGGTAAAAATAAGCAAATTAACTGCTTGTTTCCTTCGCAGGTTCTAGCCTGATCAGGTTCAACGGATCCCGAATAAACGGTCTCAGCCATAAAGGCACTCCGACAAGATGGCTGCAGTATAGTCAGCTTATTTAATAAAATACAAGTCTTTGACAATTTTCGAATTGGAATATGAGTTAAATTATTTCACTAGTTAAAATACTGTTATATATGGATTTAATTTACAACCAAGCGATTAAGACCCAATTAACACAGAAATAATTTGATAAATAAATTTGATAAATATTATTCATTTTTGATGTTGTTGAAATAAATCTTTTGTGAAAGTCTGATCAGTTCAAGGTAATTTAAGTTTCGATAAGCGTTGTTGAATGGCGTTATCTAGTGCTTTTTTTGTTTTGCCTCCTTCACATGGGTGTCCTAAATCTAAGCCTTCGGCATAAGGGTTAATTTGGGTTGGTAATGCCACCAATCGATGGCAAGTTTCACCAATCTTAACAATTCTATTTGGATCTAAACGATGATTGAGGGTAGTTGGTTGGCGCTTATCTTCTATTACTATTAACTCTATATCATCCATTTCAGGGGTTAACTCACTGGTGCTGGCACCACTAACAGAAGTCGCTAAATGGGCTTGCTGACTTATTTGCTGATTAACTTGTTGTTGATTGAGTTTATTTATAAAGGAATGGCTAGCTTGATTGATGGCCGATAAATTGTCGCTTGTTATGGTATTGGCCTCTGAGATGGTTTCATTAAACAATTGTGGCTTAAATAGATGTTCGTTACTGCTATCTTTTTGCTGCTGCAGATACATGCTATCAACTGAAGACCAATCGAACTGGTGCGTTTCGGCTTGCACTGCTTCTGCTATTGGCAATTTTTCAATTATGGGCTTGTAGTCAATGGGCTTTTGGTTAACAGCTTTTTGGTCAATATCTTTTTGGTCAATAGGCTTTGGGGAAATTGCCTTTTGATTGACAGTATCTTTTGGGCTAGTTGCAACTGCAGGCGCTATTGAGCTTGTATCGACAACCTTATTAGTACTTTGTTTGTTCGATATAGTTTGATCGATTATTTCTTCATTGGTAATGACTTCACTGACGACCTCTTCAATCAAGGCTTGTTCACTTGGCAGGGTCTTAGCTAGCTGGGTAATTTGCTCAGCCGTTAAAAAGTAGGCTTTTATTTCTTGGTTGTTACTTTCAAATGTCGCAGCTTTAACGGCTTGTTCACGGCTGATCTCGACAAAATGGCTAATGGTGTTATCAGCTAAGGAAAATAGCATAAACACCAGCACAACATGTAGCCCTGCTACAATAATGCTCGATGGTGATGTCAGTATCTTTTTAAACTCGTTATCAGAATTTTGTTTTAAAAAGCGACCTTGATTATTTTGATTGTCGATCAGCCCACAGATCAGCGGTAATGTTTGGGCTTTAATTACATCAGTGCTCATTATTTCAGTGCTAGTTACTTCAGTGCTAGTTGCATTCACCGTTTGTAACATCACAACATGATCACAGAAATCTATCACTTCAACCGCAGATTCTTGGCGGCTTGCATTTATGTAAAGCTGTCCATGTGAAACTTGTGTGCCATTTAAGCCTGTCGAATTTCCACTAGCACCCGGTTCAAAATTAGTGTTTGCTGCCAATCCTTGTGTTAAATGTTTATCACCACCTTGGTTCATTACTCGCGCCTCCTGTCGCTTTTGAATCACTGGATATAAATCGTGCTAGATCAGACTTCAACCACAAGCTGACCATAAACTAGATGATAAAAAAGCCATTAAGTTCATTTAATTTATGTCGATGACACACGACTCCCCACAAAATCAGACAGTTATCATAGCGTCAAACTTAAGCTTACACGTGTACGCTAAAGTCATGGCCTATTATGAATATTGCTGGTAGACTCAATGTAAATTGCTTAACAAGGTTGTATGCAACTATGTCACTTGAGTTAGATGCTAATCAAACATTAGCACCAACACCTACATCAAAGTCAGACTATGGTGTGATTGAGGAATTAGCTAACAGTATCACCCATGGTATAGGGGTACTTGCGGGTATCGCCGCGCTAATTGCAATGCTAATAAAAGCGAATGGCCAACTTAATATCGCTGACACTATCGGGATCACTGTGTATGGATTAAGTATTATTATGCTTTTTCTGGCCTCAACCTTATACCATTCCAGTAAAAGCCCCTTATGGCGTAAACGCTTTAAAATGGCTGATCACTGTGCAATCTATTTGCTTATTGCTGGTACATACACACCTTTAATGTCAATTAGCCTTCAAAATGATAGTGCTACGCTAATACTAACTGCAATATGGTTATTAGCCTTAGGCGGTATTATTTTTAAAACCTTATTTATTGGCCGCTTCAAAGGGCTAAGTGTTATTTTGTATCTTGTTATGGGCTGGCTTTGTGTCACCATCATGGGAGATTTAATCAAAGGCATGTCAGATTTAGGCTTTAACCTATTACTTGCAGGTGGGGCTTTTTATAGCATCGGGGTTATTTTTTATGTCAATAAGCGTATTCCTTATAATCATGCTATTTGGCATTTATTTGTACTTGCAGGCGCCTTGTCTCATTTCTTGTGTATTTATTTAACAGTCATATAAACCTGCTTTATATCCACAGTATTAACCCTGTCAGTATTTCGTCTCACTGTTATAAACTCACTCAAAAAGTATCGCTCATCAACCATGAGCGATAACCAACACTCATAAGCTGGCTATTGAATACTTACTATTGTCTACTTAACTCGCAACACCAAAGCGGGTTACAATAAATTATCATCCCATACCTGATCAAAAGCCATCAATGGAAAACCTTAGCCCAAAGCAAAGAATTTGGTTTATTGTAAATATGATCCCCACAGGTCATGTTTTAGCTTATGGTAAAGTGGCTGACTTAGCTGGGCTACCAGGTAGAGCCAGGTATGTGTCTAAAGCACTCAAAGACGCCCCCGATAACCTAAACTTACCTTGGTATAGAGTGATTAACAGCCAAGGAAAAATTTCTTTTAAAGTCAATTCTATTCATTTCCAAAATCAGCAACAGCGACTAAGATCAGATGGAGTAGAAGTGAACCAAGGCAAGGTTTCATTGTCAAAATATGAATGGCGCCCTGACATTGCAACCCTTGTCATGTCGTTACCTTTTTAAATATTGCATGGGTAGGTATTACTTTGATTAGAAAATTCACCGCTTTATTAGCCAATATTATTGTCATTACATTGTCTCAGGCCCCTAATGCTGTCGCTTCTGATGACAAGGAAAACCTCGAGTACCTCAAAGCATTAACCCCTCACTCTGCTGAATATCGGGTGTTCTATGGCAGTATCGAACTCGGTAAAGCTCGCTACCAGTTGCCTGAAAGTGATAATGGCTACTATAACTATCGCTTTGATAGCGATATCAGCTTATTAATGCTATCGGATGTGCGTAACCTTAATAGTGAGTTCAAACTCGAAGATGGCAAGGTTAAGCCCATCCGCTATATGAGTAAACGTAGCGGCACCGGATCTGACTACACAGAGCAAACCGCCTTTGCTGCTGGACAAGGCGTTATCCACACCATATATAAAGACGAAAGAGAGAAATTACCCTTTGCCGAGGATATCTACGATCCCTTGGTATCTCAATTAATATTTAGAATGGATATGTACCGCCAACCCGAATTGCTTAAATACAAAATGGTCAAAGAAAAAGAGTTTGATGATTATGAATTTAAAATTGTCGGCAAAGAACAAGTGATATTAGACAGTGGCACTTATCAAACCGTAAAAATAGAAGTGGTACGAAAAAGTAAAAAGCGCCAAACCTTTTTTTGGATGGCGCCAGAATTAAACTACTTACCCGTGCGTTTAAGTCATTTTTCTAAAGGTAGTAAGCAGCTTGATATTCAGTTAGATAATTATCAAATTCAGCAAGCAATAGAATCCGATACAGCTGTTACTAAAGCAAACGCTGGATTAACTGTTAATCAGTAATTCGCCTTGCCTAAATAACTTCCATTCGCCAGGCTGTAAAATATGCCACTGTTCGTTTTTTGTCAGCGGACGAGTAGCAATCACAGTAACGACATCATTGGGTGTCGTTTCTTTATTAAAATCAATAACCACATCAGTATCGATTAATTTGGCTTTGCCAAAAGGCGCACGGCGGGTAATGAAGCACAAATTATTAGTGCAATAACTCATTAAATCGACACCATCACTTAGGATCATATTAAAAACACCTAAAGCTCGAATGTCATCAGCCAGCGTTGCTACAAATTCAAACACCTGTTTCATGTCATCGGGTGGCGTATGACCAAACTCACCTAACACCTGTTCCATAATCCAGCAAAATGCCAGCTCACTGTCGGTGTCCCCAACAGGCTGAAAATGATTTACTTGAAACTTATTTTGGTAGTCTGATAACTGTCCATTATGGGCATAAGTCCAATATCGGCCCCATAACTCGCGGGTGAAAGGATGGGTATTTTCCAGCGCAACACAGCCACGGTTTGCTTGACGAATATGACTGACGACAATCTCACTTTTGATTGGATAAGATTTAATGAGCTGAGCGACATGGGATTCACTGCTAGGACGAGCATCTTTAAAGGTGCGGCTGCCCTTGCCTTCATAAAAAGTGATCCCCCAACCATCAACATGTGGCCCAGTAACACCACCTCTTTCAGCTAAGCCTGTGAAACTAAATACAATATCCGTTGGGACATTAGCGCTCATCGCTAGTAACTCACACATGAAACACGCCTTAAAAATATAATTAACTCAAAATATTATGTAATTTATATTGTACCTAGTGCAGAAAAAAATTGGCATTTTTATTAAACAAAATATTTTAAACAATTGTTTGAAATAACTTGTAATCAGCACCAGTTAGGTTTAATTTTATGTGATACAGGTCAGACCACGGTCAGTTCTGTGAATAGGATCATTAATTTGTAGGTGTTTAAATATTAAACACTTTTAAGGAGAAAGACAGTGGAGACACTTATTTGGATCATCGCCATGATCGCGGTACTCGGCGCAGCAACTTACTTGCGGGTGTCGTTATTAACAGCAACAATTGCAGCAGCAGTTGTAATGTTAATTGGTAGTGTATTAGATATTGTTGGCAGTCTAGCTTGGGTTGTCTATATAGTTTTAGCATTACCTTTAAATGTTAAATCATTTCGTCAGAATTTCATCTCACGTCCACTGCTTAAAGTATATCAAGGCATCATGCCTGAAATGTCTACCACTGAAAAAGAAGCCATTGAAGCAGGTACAACCTGGTGGGAAGCTGACTTATTCGCTGGTAACCCTAACTGGAATAAATTACATAACTACCCTAAAGCGCGTTTAACTGCTGAAGAGCAAGCGTTTTTAGATGGCCCAGTTGAAACTGTGTGTAAAATGGTTAACCAACATCAGGTTTCACATGAGCTAGCTGACCTTCCACAAGAAGTTTGGCAATACTTAAAAGACGAAGGCTTCTTCGCCATGATCATCAAAAAGAAATACGGTGGTCTTGAATACTCAGCTTATGCTCAGTCACGTGTATTGCAAAAATTAGCTGGCGTGAGTAGTGAACTTGCATCAACGGTTGGGGTACCAAACTCTCTAGGCCCTGGTGAGTTACTGCAACACTATGGTACGACTGAACAACAAGATCATTATTTACCGCGTTTAGCTAAAGGTCTTGAAGTGCCTTGTTTTGCACTTACTAGCCCAGAAGCTGGTAGTGATGCTGGCGCGATCCCTGATTTTGGTATCGTCTGTAAAGGTGAATGGGAAGGCGAAGAAGTGTTAGGTATGAAACTAACATGGAACAAACGCTACATTACCTTAGCACCAGTGGCGACAGTATTAGGTTTGGCATTTAAATTACGCGACCCTGACAGCTTATTAGGTGATACCGAAGATTTAGGTATTACTTGTGCCCTTATCCCTACTGATATTCAAGGGGTTGAAACCGGTCGTCGTCACTTCCCATTGAACTGTATGTTCCAAAATGGTCCAACTCGTGGCAACGAAGTATTCGTGCCACTGAGCTTTATCATTGGTGGCCCTGAAATGGCCGGTCAAGGCTGGCGCATGCTAGTTGAATGTCTCTCTGTAGGCCGTGGTATTACCCTGCCGTCAAACTCTGCTGGTGGCGTTAAAACAGCTGCATTAGCTACAGGTGCTTACGCTCGAATTCGTCGTCAGTTCAAACTACCTATCGGTAAATTAGAAGGTATTGAAGAGCCAATGGCACGTATTGGCGGTAATGCTTACTTGATGGATGCTGTAAGTTCATTAACTACTGTGGGGATTGGTCTAGGTGAAAAGCCATCAGTTATCTCTGCCATCGTTAAATTCCATTTAACCGATAGAATGCAAAAGTGTGTTATCGACGCCATGGATATTCACGGCGGTAAAGGTGTATGTCTAGGTCCAAATAACTATTTGGGTCGTGGTTATCAAGCAGCGCCGATTGCAATTACCGTTGAAGGTGCCAACATTTTAACCCGTTCTATGATTATTTATGGACAAGGCGCTATTCGCTGTCATCCATATGTATTAGCTGAAATGGAATCTGCTTTTGATACCACATCGGGTCAAGGCTTAAGTAACTTCGATGCTGCCATCTTCGGTCATATTGGCTTTGCGATGTCTAATTTTGTAAGAAGTTTCTGGATGGGCGTTACTTCTAGCCGCTTCACCAAATCACCTTATAATGATAAAACGAAACGTTATTATCAGCAGATGAATCGTTTCAGTGCTAACTTAGCCCTGCTTTCGGATTTAGCGATGGCAACACTTGGCGGTAACCTTAAGCGTAAAGAACGTATTTCAGCACGCTTAGGTGATTTATTAAGTCAGCTATATTTAGCGTCTGCAACGCTTAAGCGTTATGAAGATGATGGTCGTTTAACTGAAGATTTACCGTTAGTTCAATGGGCTGTAGAAGATTCACTACATAAACTACAAACATCTTTAGATGACTTACTGGATAACTTCCCTATGGGTCTTGGCATTGCACTTCGCGCTGTTATCTTCCCATTTGGTCGCCCACTAAAACGTCCTAGCGATGTATTAGACCATAAAGTGTCTAAAATTATGCAAACGCCATGTGCCAGTCGTGACCGTTTAGGCCAAGGCCAATTCTGGACAGCTTCAGAGCACAATGCGGTAGGTATTCAAGAGCAAACTTTATTAGATATTTTAGCTTCAGAGCCTTTATACGACAAAGTCTGTAAAGCTGCCGGTAAACGCCTACCATTTATGTGGTTAGATAAAGTCGCTGCACAAGGTAAAGCCTTAGGTGTGTTAAGTGATACTGAAGTGGCCTTACTTGAAAGAGCTGAAATTGGTCGTATGAAGTCAATCAATGTTGATGACTTTGACCCTGAAGAGCTTGAAGCAAAGGTTGTTAGTGAAGCCAAGCAAATTAAAGCGGCTTAACTCACTTTTTAAAGCTAACTAAAAATACCAAAAGGGAAAGCATTGCTTTCCCTTTTTTATTTGCTGTAAACCCAAGTTAAGCTGCGCTAATTACCCTAGTGTTAAGCAAAAATAATAATGACTTAAGTTAAACGCTTTGCCCAATTACCCTCATGTTGACTATCACATGCCGCTTCACTGTCTAATACAATCTGCCCAGCAGTTATCTCCACAGAAACAGCCTGTAAATAATGGCTTATCATCTGCACAATAAACGCATCTTGCTTGGCTAATTTGACCTTGGTTATTTGCGCCTCATTACTAAATACACAAATCACTTTTAACGATTTAGGAAAAGCGGTGTAGTTTACCGAATGCGTGAGCCATTGAAAGCCCTCACACTCTGACATTAATAAATCACACACCAGTGTTAACTGCTGACGAATTTGGTTATCACGTTTCTTGTCGGATTTTTTCATCGTTAACCTTCGATTAGCTGTGAATTATAGGGTTGTCACTGAGTTGTCACTGAGTTGTCACTATACAGACATAAAAAAGCCAGTTGTGACTATTCACAACTGGCTTTTTGAAGTGCTTAAGTCAACATAGCGTTTATAACAGCTAATTCACTTAAGCAGATTGTCACTAAGTCGTTAACTCTTGTTCTAGTTGCTTGGCAATCGCTTCAGGCGAGCTACTGTTTCGGGCAAAGATACTGTAAGCCACCGGGATCACTAACAAGGTGAAGAAGGTTGCTAACAAAATACCTGATAACACTACCACGCCAATCACAAAACGTGTTTCAGAGCCCGCACCACTTGATAGCACCAATGGAATAGCACCAGCTGCAGTGGTAATACCGGTCATGAGGATCGGTCTTAAACGTTGGGATGAGGCTTGAATGACTGCTTGTTCAAACTCAATGCCTTTGTCACGCAATTGGTTGGCAAATTCAACAATCAAAATACCATTTTTAGCCGCTAGCCCCACCAGCATAATAATACCAATTTGACTGTAAATATTGATACTTTGTCCGGTAAACCATAGGCCAATTAATGCGCCTAGCGTAGCCAGAGGTACTGTAAGCATAATCACCATAGGATGCACATAACTTTCAAATTGCGCCGCCAATACTAAGAACACAATACCTAACGCTAGGATAAACACAAAGTACATGGAGTTGCCTGAACTTTGATAATCCAGCGATTGCCCTTTATAACTAATCACCGCTTCAGCAGGCAAATAGGTATAGGATAAATCATTAAGATAATCTAACGCTTCACCTAGACTATAGCCATCAGCCAAGTTTGCTTCGATAGTGATCGCCCGCATGCGGTTATAGCGATTTAAAGAGCTGGCATCAGCATACTCTTCTACAGTGACAATATTCGATAGTGGCACTAACTCGCCGGTTCGATCAGATCTCACGTAGATATTTTCTAAATCCGTAGCAGTATTTTGATTTTCACGATTACCTTCAATGATCACATCATATTCTTCCCCTTCTCGCATGAAGGTCGTCACTAAACGTGAGCCCAGCATCGATTCTAAGGTTCTGCCCACATGTGATATTGACACCCCTAAATCAGCAGCCCTGTCTTTATCAATTGACACTCTAAGTTGAGGTTTGGTTTCTTTATAATCATGATCAAGCCCGGTTAACATCGGATTTTCTTTAGCTTTTTCCATGATGATGTCTCGCCATAAAGCTAACTCTTCATAACTTGGACCACCTAATACAAACTGCACAGGCTTACCGACACCACGGCCAAAGGCTTGACGCATAATGGGAAATGCCCTGACCCCTGCTAAGTCCGAAATTCGAGCACGAATATCAGTAATAATTTCACTGGCAGGACGTCGCTCGGCCCAATCTTCTAAAACGATAATCGCCATGCCGTTTGAAAAGTTTGCTGAGCGACCAAAACCACGAGGAGCGCGGATCAATAAGCGTTTCACATCACCCGATTCAACTAATGGCATTAAACGGCCTTCAATTTCATCCATGTACTTTTCAATGTACTCAAAGCTTGCTCCTTCAGGGCCATTAACCACCAAAAACATTGAGCCTCTATCTTCGCGAGGGGCAAATTCCTGAGGTACTTGTTTAAGCAAGTAGCCACTTAACGCAAAAGCCACCACGACAATTACGCCGATAAGATAGGGCTTTTTAATCGCACTCACCAAATGCGATTGATAAATAGCAGATAACTTATCCATCACGTCATCGACTTTACGTACTAACCAAGTGCTTTCACCGGCGGGTTTAAGCAACTTAGAGCACATCATTGGGCTTAGAGTTAATGCGACTAAGCTTGAGAAAATCACTGCGGCGCTCATGGTAACTGCAAACTCTTTAAACAGCTTACCTAAATCACCTTCTAAAAACGTGATCGGCATAAACACGGCAATTAATACCAATGTTGTCGCAACTACCGCAAAAGCAACTTCACGGCCACCTAAATAGGCCGCTTTAAGCGGTGAGTCACCTTGCTCAATACGGCGATGAATATTTTCTAACATCACAATGGCATCATCAACCACCATACCAATGGCAAGGATCATCGCCAGCAAAGTCAGTAAGTTAATGGTATAACCTAATGAATATAAAACAATAAAAGTCCCCATTAACGACACTGGAACAGTCAACGCTGGAATTAACATCGCGCGCACACTGCCTAGGAACAGATAAATCACCACTATCACTAATAGCATCGCGATAAATAAGGTTTGGTACACCTCTTTAATTGACGCTTCAATGAATACTGAGCTGTCGTATGAGCGCTTAATCTCCATTCCTGCTGGTAATGTCGGATTAATAACATCGACTAACGCATTGGCAGCACGGGCGACTTCTAAGGTGTTTGAGGTTGATTGTTTAGATACCCCTAAGCCAATCATTGATTCAGTATTACCGCGGAACATTATCCGCTCTTCTTCTGAGCCAATTTGCACTTTAGCCACATCACCAAGCTTCACTAAATAGCCATCATCACCTTGGGTAATAACAAGGCTGGCAAAGTCTTCAGCGGTTCTAAAGCTTCTATCAACCCTGACAGTAAAATGGCGCTCTTTTGACTCAATAGAACCCGCCGGAAGCTCAACGTTTTCTGAGCGCAGCGCAGATTCCACATCCGCTACGGTCAGTTTACGCGCTGCTAAAGCTTGTCTGTCTATCCACACTCGCATGGCATAAACTTTACCGCCACCTAAACGGATGTTGGCAACACCGTCGACAACTGAAAATCGATCGACTAAATAGCGTCGGGCATAGTCTGTTAGCTGTAATGTGTTCATTTGATCAGACACTAAGTTAAGCCACATGATCACTTCATCACCACCATTGGACTTTTCTACTTCTGGTGGGTCTGCCTCTTCTGGTAAGTTATCCAGTAACCCTGAAATTCTATCTCGAACATCATTGGTCGCCGCTTCAATATCACGGTTGATATTAAACTCTAAGGTAATAGAAGAGCGTCCATCACGGCTACTTGAGGTAATTTGTTTGATCCCTTCAACGCCGCTAATTCTGTCTTCAATTAATTGGGTAATGCGACTTTCAACCACTGAAGCACTCGCGCCGCGATAATTGGTATCAATCGATACTACCGGTGGATCAATGTTGGGGTATTCTCTAAGAGGTAACTTATCAAATGACACCATGCCAAGAATAATAATTAAAATACTAATAACAGAAGCAAATACCGGCCTCTTTACGGAAATGTCAGTGAGGATCATGCCGCATTCTCCACATCAGCGACATTGGCAAAGTTAAACGCTTCTGCAGCCTGAGTGGTGACTTCATCTCCCGGTCTTACTTTTAATAACCCGCGGATAATGACCGATTGACCAATTCCGACACCATCAAGAATTTCAACCCAACCTCGATTACGAATGCCTATTGTGACTTCTTTTCGCTCGACAATATTCTCTTCGTTAACTGTGTATACATAGTGTTTTGATTGAATAGGAATGATGGCAGACTCTGGTAATAATAAGGTTTCACGATTTTGTTTAATCAGTTTAACTTTCATCAACATGCCGGGTAATAACGCTGCATCGTCATTGGCAATAATAGCGCGAACTACCACAGCACGTGTTGTTGGGTTTACCCTTGTATCAATAGATGTGACCACACCTTTAAATATACGATCTGGATAAGCAATCGCTTTCGCTTCAACGGTTTTACCTAATTTGAGTTGTTGGATAAAACGCTCTGGCACTGAGAAATCAAGTTTAATTTTACTGACATCATCTAAGGTCGATATTTGGGTACCTGGTGACACTAAACTGCCGACACTGACAAGCTTTAGTCCCAAGCGACCACTAAATGGTGCATGAATGGCGCGATCACCCAAAGCAGCTTTAGCTTGCTCAAGCTCAGCGCGGGTCGTATCGATTAAGGTTTGTAATCTATCTCGCTCAAGTTCTGCTACCGTTTTACTGGTAACCAAACTACGAATTCTGTCGAGTTCACGTAAATTATCGCTGACTTTAAACTCAGCGGCTTTAACTTTGGCTAGCTGCTCGCGGTTACGTAATTGAACCAGCAAATCGCCTTTTTTAACCACATCTCCATCGTTAAATTTAATGTCTGCGATTTTCTCAGTGATTTTTGGTGTAATAGTAATAGACTCAAACGCTTTGTTGGTTCCTATTGCCTCAACCTCATCTCTTACTGGCAACATCGCCACTTTAGCAACAACAACGTTTGGGATAGGTTTAGCACGCACCTTGGCCTCTTCAGTAGGCTTCATAGATTGGTATGTAAACCAGCCTATCAGTAACGCAACGAGGAGAATTATTATTTTTTTCATCGGGATTCCATTCATCAAACTCAAAAACGATATGTTATGGGATTTAGCCAACCGCTAGTGTACTCAGCATCATACTGGTATCAAGGTGTTTTACCTTTTCTTACAATTAACACACCTAGGAAACATTTGCGGAATATACGGGATCGGGGTTAACTAAGATCAATCTTAGCTTTTTAATTGGTAAACAATCGATATAGAAGGTTAAATGACTATTTTTACTGTTTTTAAAGCATAAAAAAAGAGACAGTAAATACTGTCTCTTTTTTTTGATAGCCTAAAATACGAACAATTAGGTAATGTTAATTTAACGCATTATCGTACTTTACGATCTTCTTTCATTGCTTCGCTGACTACGCGATAGATTTCAGTAATCGTTTCATTTTCTAATGGCTCACCTGCGGCATCTTTAATAAAGATTTCAGTTTGATCTTTATCATCAGTTTCAACAAGCTCAATTCGATAGTTACCTTTTTCAAGTGATAACTTATCTTCGCCCCATAATGAACTCCAGAACCCGCCAGTTTCTTCCAAGACAATATAATACAAACCTTTGGCGCTGTTCATATCAACAATATCGAAACCTAGCTCAGGCAATACAATACGTAATCGATCCCAGGTTTTATTGAAATCAACTTCTGAAATGTAATAAGCGCCAGTGGTTTCTGTTTCAGCCACTAGATCAACGTTAATACCTTTACTTTGTTGAATACGGTCAGCTTTAATTTGCTTGTCACGTTTTAAGCTGATGTAAGCAATAGTGTTATTGAGCATATCAACGGTGTAACGGCGTTTATCTTCTGCCGTTAATAGCACTTGCTGATCATCACCATTGTAGCTTTCTTCATGCTCAATGAGATCAATACCCATGCTGCCTGAGCGACCATGAGGACTCACATCGACCTCATAACGGTAACGTTGACGCAGTAAATACACTTTGTCTTCACCGAACCAGCTTGTTTCTATGACGTCTTGCGTGTCTATCCAACCTGTTTCGATAAAACCTTCGTCATAATTTTCGTTTTCGATAGGTACTTCATGTTTTGCTAAGAAACCATGTAAATTATCAAAAACTTCTTGTTTTAGATCTTTTGTGGTCGTAATTGATTCGACAATAATTTTAATATTGTCACTGCCTTCTTCAATACGCGTACCTTCAGACATAGGCAAGACCAGTAAAGGAGGACGAATATCCAGACGTTTTCCAACTAAGTCTTTATCAACTTTGTTACCCACTTTAGGAATGTCGTATTCACGGCCATAAGTTGGCTCAGTCAAGCCTTCTGGAATAACTAATAGTGGGACTTCTTTGGCGTTAACATATTCATCATTGCCATTGGCAACGCGACGATCTGTCGGTGAACTACAAGCAGAAACTGCTGCTATAAGTAAAATTGGAGTGACTTGCTTCAACATTTATTGTGTTACCTCTATCTCGGCTTGTTTCATCGCTTCTAACAACTGACCATGAAACTGCTCAGAAAGTTCAGTTAAAGGTAAACGAATATGTCCTTGGCTAATTAAACCCATTTGATGCGCAGCCCATTTAACAGGGATTGGGTTAGCTTCGCAGAATAAATGCTCATATAAACCTTTCAGTGGTAGGTTTAGTTTTTCGGATAAAGCATGGTCACCTGCTAATGCTGCATCACACAGTTGTTTAAATGCTTTTGGAACAATATTATTAGCAACCGAAATAACACCATCACCGCCAAGTAATAAAAAGTCTCTCGCAGTGGCATCATCGCCGCTATAAAGTTTGAAATCCTGACCGCAAAGCTCGCGTAATCGAGCAACACGGGTTAAATCGCCAGTGGCTTCTTTAACACCGATAATATTTTCCACCGCTACTAATTCAGCCACGGTTTCAGGCAACATATCCACTGAAGTACGTCCAGGGACGTTATAAAGAATTTGAGGGATATCAGTACTTGCTGCAACAGCTTTATAATGTGCAATTAAGCCCTTAGGTGAAGGCTTATTGTAATAAGGCGTGACCCCAAGCATGGCAACAATGCCAGAATCAGCCATTGATTGGGTAAGTTCTATCGCTTCGGCAGTGGCGTTAGCGCCATTACCACCAATGACGGGTATACGACCTGCGGCAAATTTAACAGTTTGCGACACAACTTGTGCATGTTCTTTAATGGGTAAAGTAGCAGACTCACCTGTTGTACCGACTGCAACGATCGCATCAGTCCCCTGCTCTATATGAAACTCTACCAGTCTTTCAAGACTTTTATAATCTACTGTGCCATCACTATTCATAGGAGTGATTAAGGCAACGATGCTTCCGTTTATCATCTAAATTCCCCAAGGTTTCAGGATTCGCTATGTTACTGATGCCTACAACTAATGACAAGCATTAACGGGGGCTCTCAAATGCATTTTTACTAAAGCACAAATTTACATCGTCAGATGATTGTTTAATGGCTAAGCATATTTTTTATATCATGACGTTAGGTACTTTATTTCATTGAAATCAATCTTACACCTAAGTTGTTATGCCAAGAAGTAAATTTTTAATATGAATTAACTTTCATAGTGACATACTTATGTGGTTTTACATTAGTTATGGTAGCATTAGTGCCCGCAAAAAAACTTTGCGTTAGCTCGCTAGTTTACGCTCCATGATATCGAAAAAGTGAGGAAAATCCATGACCAACTATCTGGTCGTTACTGCTATGGGTGCTGATCGCCCTGGTTTAGTAAGTCGTCTAGCCCGTTTAGCAAGTGAATGTGACTGTGACATCGTCGATAGCCGTATGGCACTTTTTGGTAATGAATTTACCTTAATTATGATGATTTCAGGCTCTTGGGCAGCAATAACAAAGATAGAAACCCAGTTACCCAGCTTAAGTGTACAGCTTGAATTACTCATGGTAATGAAACGTACTTCCAAGCATACACCACAAAATTACGTGTCGCGTATCGAGGTCAATGTTAACGGTCAAGATCAACGTGGCACCATGAAGCGAATAACCGAATTCTTAGCGGATCGTTCCCTTGATCTTGCTGCGGTGCGCTCTCACGCTGACGACGATAATTTAACGCAGCATATTTTATTTACTATCAATGTGCCGGAAAAAATTGATCTTATAAAGCTTGAAAAAAGTATTCATGAACTGGCAAAAGAACTATCACTTGAGTGCTCTATCAATCATATGCAAAACAGTGACAAATAGAATATAAAATAAGGACATAAAATGAATACCTTAACCCTTGGTGATTTAGCACCACAATTTACCCTACAAAATCAATTTGACCAATCAGTCTCTCTCACTGAAGCTTTAAAAACCGGCCCTGTGTTAGTTTATTTTTACCCTAAAGCATCAACACCTGGTTGCACAGTGCAAGCTCAAGGCTTGCGTGATAGCAAAGACCAGTTAGCAAATCATAATGTCACAGTATTGGGTTTAAGCCCTGACCCAGTTGCTAAACTGCTTAAGTTCAATGACAAGCAAGAGTTAAACTTTGCCTTACTCAGTGATGAAGATCATGCCGTTGCTGATGCCTTTGGCGTGTGGGGCGAGAAGCAATTCACCCCTAGAAATTTTTTATGACAAAAACCCTTGACAATTTTTTATGACAATCTACCTTTGATATGTGGGTAACATATTGAGGGTTGTTTTGTGATAGAAAAACATGACGAAAATGATGTTTATGATGACTACCGATTGCTCTCCATAGAGGTAGATACATTAGCTAAATTGAGAATCTCACAGGTCATCGATACTGACTCTGGAGAAGTGACACACTCACCCTACCTTTCCCCATCCAAATTACAGTCTCGCATAAAGAAGACCGATATTATCGTTGCACCAGATGGACGTGTTGTTTATCCACAATCTCTTTATCTTGTGTCAAAACTCAGCGGTAAAGGAAAAATTCAAGACACCAAATCAATAGCAAAAGGCTTATTGGCCTTTACTCGATATTTAGACTCTACTCACTACCCTCAAGTTGATGATGAAGGGAATGTGATACCACCTCAATACCTAACCTATAAAACACTCACGAAACATGAAGAAGAAGGCGCACCTTGGCAATTTGCAGAACACCTTTTAGCAAACTGTCGATCTCGGAAGGAGGCAACTGGTGACGAAGCGTACTCGCTTAACTCAGCAAGAAGCTATATGGGTGCTGTTATTGGGTTTTATAAGTGGATGCAGAGACACGGTTACCTCAAAAATGATGATGAACACGTCGTAACACACTTCACCGAGGTTGAGGTTAACCTTGGGGGCACCAACCAGCATGACATGCTTGCCCATACTAAGTCTGGCGCAAACCGGGGCTATGAGACATCAAACATCATGAAGATGTTCCCAAAAATCGATAAAACGCCTGCTCATCAAAAATTGAAGCCTATGACGTTCGAGCATAAAGAACTGTTCTATAAACACATTCATACATTGCCAAAAGCTGCTTTCCTGATACTAAGACTATGTGAAGAGGCAGGACTTAGGATTGATGAAGCGACTCACTTTCCTGCTCGTGGTATTGGTGATAAGGATTTTAGTGGATTAGATGTCGTGCCATTGAACATTACACATACCAAGGGCAGTAAGCAGCGCACGATTGAAATCCCTATCGCACTGTATGAGGAATTAGAGGAATTCAAGGAATGTAGTCAGCGACAAAAGAACCTAACTCGCCGAAAGGGTCTTATTAATTCCAAAGAAGAACTGGATACCACTGAGTACCTTTTTCTTTCCGATAAAGGTCGGCCTTACAAAGTAAACACTCTAGAGGCACATTTCAGCGAACTGCGACAACGCATCCGGACTATAGAACCTGACTGGTATTACCGAATCCATGACCTTCGCTCAACTTATGCCACGCATTGGCTTTGGTGTGAGTCTAGGCAGCGGCAGGTTGCCTATGTGTACCTTATGGATGAGTTAGCCTCGCTAATGGGACATGAAAGCACCGTAACGACGGAAAAGTACATTGTGTTCATGAATAAGTTTAATGAGCAGTTACGGGTTGCTGAGAGCAAAAACAACAAGATTAACAAGGGATGGTAGCATGGGAAAAAGCCCACTCGCGAAGAACTCAAAACCGGTTAACCACGTCAGAAACAATAAGAATGTGGTTCCGTTGCACCTTACCATTCCCTGCAAGAAAAGCAACAGCAGGAAGGCAACCGAGTTTGATATATCACTCCTGTTACACCTTGGCGCAGACAGTAATAATGTCAAAATAAACAGCCGTACCCCTTTTTTAAGCAGCTTTTGTAAAAAAACCAACCAGTATGTTGATTATGGCAGGTCGGCAGCAACCGTCTCGTCCTTATACGATGCATTAAGAGCCTTCATTGTCTTTAGTGACGCTGTAAACGTTGACCCCTTTTCTGAAGCTGGCTATTTAAAATACACAGGAAACGATGGTGAGTTACGACATCGCATTAAAATGTATAACCCATCAAAAAAATTATGGGCAATGAGTGACGGTGATGAATTAGGTATCAAGGAGAATACCGCAGGTACTATTACTTCATATCTTCGCACCGCCCTTTCATGGTGTGGATTACCCGCTGACACATGGGTAACCCATCACAGAGGGTTTACTGGCGAATGTAAACCATATAAGGGGTACTCTGACGCTGAAGAAGAGGTGCTTGTTGCTCGGTTGAGTGAGCTATTTTTCACCCTAGCCCCACAGCTCATTGCGGCAAAAAAACAAAACCTTGTCCTGCCTATCGAGCTGCCAGTCGTTATTGACTTAGGTGGCCACCAAGAAATCATTTCAATTAAAACGTCTCTCAAAGCCCAAACCCATGGGAAGAGTAAAACGGGCACATCCGTAAAATCTGCCGCTGCGTTTAACATGGCGATGGGGGCGGCTTATCACTTAATGTGCTTTTTTACCTCATTAAACGATGGCGACGTACAAAGCATCGCTCATCCAATCACGATTCATACTGATGAGCGGGATAAAAGCTTACAAGTGGTTAAGATATCGAGCTTTAAGGCACGCGCAAATAAAGAGGTAGACGCTGTACTTACCAGCCAGAGCTTCGATGTTGATAAACGCGATGGAGTGAAATTTATTAAAACCCTTGAAACACTTTCAGCACTCTACGGCGGTGGCGAAAAAGGCTCAGAGTTACTGTTTACGCTGAATAACCAAGGGGAGAAAAGTAGCACGTTCTATTTGATGGAAATAAATAAGCACCTGGTGGTAGAGTTAAGCCTACTCTCACCCACTCGTGCATCTTGCCTGCCATGGTTTAAGGAACTGTTTTACAGCTATCGAAACCAGCATATTATCGAGTTAAAAAAACAGACGAATACACTTGGCCGAACTGTCGTAAGTAAAGTAACTCGCCCTTGCTCAAAAGTGGCAGCCACTCAAGGCGCAACAAATAGCGCTTACTGCATCTTATCGTGTTACACAGACTTACCCCTCAAGGGCATCTTACTGCCGCTGACTTATTCGGATAAAGACGCTGAGGGCAACATCAGTGTGTCGTTCAAATACCGCAATCGCGAGAGCCATCACTTCTCTGTTCCTGCTGCTGACAAGGCGTTAATCGAAGATATAGAACAATTCGCCACAGAGTTAGCCGATAAACAAGCCTCTAAAAACTATGAGCGGTTGCTGCTCAAACGAGGTCATCACCATGAAGCCCCTAGAGACTGGGATGGAATAAGCCCTTTCAGCTCTAGTCTAATGAGCAGATGGTCAATTGAACCCAACGAATACTTCATATCGCTTCAATCAAGCCGCTGGCGAGAAATGACCAGTAACCAAGTGTACTCCGTAAGTGGCGCTGGCGGTGTTCAAAGTCTCCTGCAAAACCTTCTTCAAACCATTGATAAGCACTATGCCAATGGCGACCCAAGACTCAACAAAATCATCATCTCACAAGCTCTACAAGTGATGGAGCTATTGGATGAAGACACGGGTTTAGAACAAGCAAAAGAGATTGTTGCAGCCAAACTTGGTATCACAATGCTGACGCATGATGAATGGAAAAAGAAGCAAGAGGAAGAAAGGGCAAAAACCAATCCCAATGGCATTCATTGCAATGGGCAACAAAGCATTGCAGGTGGAAAAAACACCCAGCGTGAAACCAATAACGCCATGGCGCTACAACTACATTGTGCTGAATACGACATGTGCCATAAATGCCAATCAGCCAAAGCCGTTGATGAGACTCAATCCATCTATAAACTTATCTCTTTTATTGATGTGCTGAAAGAGGCAGTAAACCTGTACCCTAACGCGCAACAGGAAGTCCATGAAAGAATCGCCGCTTTTGAGGTTACTCTCGATAGTGCCAGCAAGGATGTGCACGACAATGCGATTGCATTATTTAACAAAAACGGGCGTCACCCTCGGGTATCTATGGATCACGCCATTTTAGCCCTACACCGTTAATTGGGAGCCAATCATGATAAAGCTACCTAAGTACAATATTGGCCAACAAGATGCCCTGTTAAGCGCACAAAATCACGTTGGAAGCTACACTAATTACCTGAAGGATGTGTTAGAGCCTGCTATTAAATCGGGCGAGTGGGATGACTTTGAGGCGCTAGATATTGGTTTTGGCGTCACTGGTGAGTCACTGGGTAAAATTGGAGACAACAACGCTTGGCGTCAGCTCCAACCGTTCTTTGAGCCTAATGCTACCAAAACGGATACTCTAGATTTCTTTCTAGACGGAAAGGTGATGGAGCGCAACCTGACAAACCAATTGAGAGCACTGGCTTTGAGTATGATGTGGCTCTCGCCCAAAGATTATTCATTTGGGAGCATTGTGGGTACTATCACTGGGTTAAAGAAAGTCGCCACCGCACTACTAAATGAAGGCCACAATAGCTTTGAGTTATTAAGTTTTGAGCAGTTAGAGACTTGGGCATTAGGTGATGTTACCGATTTGGACTTCGAACGAGAACAAACCTATATACCACTCAACAAACTGTTCACAGAGGCAACACGACTACCGTTCAAGGTTAACCTTACCAAAGCGTTATCTGCCTCGGATTTTGGTTTAACCATTAACGAGCCAGAGCAGTACACGGTTATCCCTCAGCGACTGTACTATTTGGGATTTCAACAATCTGAGGCATTAGTTAACGAGCTGTACCCCATTCGTGACGAACTAAGCAAACTATCTGATTACATAGCTACCTACTCTGATAAAACCTATATAGGATATTCAAACTATATTATTAGCGATGAGGCACTGTTAAAAAATGGCGTGGTGAAGTGGAATTTTAGTACAGAATATAAAGGGTCTAAAGAAAAGAATTTAGCCTTTCAATCAGCTTTTCTCGCGCTCAATAACCCGACACAAGAATCGACCCTCGAACTACTCGACAAACACAAGCCTGAGTTAAATCATCAATACGTCAACAAATTCCACCCTGAGCACACATTGATGGTTGGCAATAGGAAGATAAACGGGCTTAAAAAGGCCCAATCATTATTTAAAGAACTCAATGGTGGCTGCCTCTGGGCCTTAATGTCCCGCACAGGTATGCGATCTGATGAAACCTTTCACCTTCATACCGCAAATGGGTGCACAACAGAAACCATATCAGGGCAAAACATTCACGTTATTCATGCAGACCTCTCTAAAACCACCAAAGGCTCTCAGTCAAAGCAGGATGAGTTTGTCACCACAGAGGTCGGCAAAAAGGCATACGAGTTACTGCAAGCGCTGCATTCGCCACTTAGACAGCGTCACTCCGATAGCCAAGCATTTTTCCACAAGACAAAAGAGGATTGTGGTGCTATCGTCAAAGGTAACCTTACTAGGCATATAGCGAAGTGGTTTGAAGGCGCACTAGGAGAAAAGCTAGCGCTAACCAATGACGATGTCATCGATTTGAAGGTTTCTGACCCCAACCGTTCTTTCAATGTCGGTGATTACTATAAATTCTCAGGACATCAGCTCCGTCGGTCTTTTGCCTACTACCTTATCGGCCTCGAGCTTTGTGCGTACCCCCAGCTCAAGCAGCAGTTCAGTCATATATCGATGGCAATGACACGCCATTATGCTAAGAACGCCAGTAAATTCCAGAAATTCAGAAAGCAAAAACAAAGTTTAGCTCACGCCATTGATGGAGAAAGGATTGATCAAAAAGCGCTGGTGTACCTAAACATTTACAAGAAACTGGCGAACAAAGAACGTGTCGCTGGCGGCAAGGGCAAAGAGTTTGCCAAAAACATGATGAAGGCTGAGCATAACCTATTTAAAGATAAAGTCGATAACGACATGCTCTCGCTCAACTACTGGCAAAAGCAAATCCGAGATCAGAAGCGCCACATCCACGCCGTCGCCCCTGGTGTTTACTGTACTTCAACAGGTTGTAGCCTACGTACACAAGTTAACCTATTAGAATGTGTAGACTGTAAGAACGACTATATTGTCGATGCCGTTTTTGCCGAAGCGAAGCGCAAGGAAGCTGAAATTCATATGCTATGGGACATTGAGAATAATGAATTATCGCCTCAAACAGCGTCAGAAGTGTATATCAAAATCACGGCTGCTGAACGCATTATGAAAGACCTAGATATCAGCTATGAACCCGTTTTAATACCTCAAAAAGTTCAAGACCTGCTGATACCCTGCGGAGTGACAGTGTAATGACACAAGCAACTAAGAATAAGCTCATAAATGCCCTGGAGCGCCTGTTAGAGGGGAAACCAGAAAACCGAGAACTAAGGAAGAAAGCCCGAGAAGGTAAGCTAAAAATCAACAATATTAGCGTTGAGAAAGAAGCGGGGCTTTCTGTTGGGGCACTTCGCAGGCATGAAGATATCCAAATAATGGTGAAGAATAAGTCACTTGAAGCTCGTGTAGCACAAGATGATTTAAGTCACTCACCTGTTGATGTTTTACAGGCTGAAGTGAAACAGCTAAAACACGACAAGACTCAAGCTAATAAGAAAAAAAAGGAGTACCTCGACATCGCTAGAAGCCATGAACAAGCACTAGCCAAACAAGCAGCAAGCCATATAAAAATGGTTCAGGAACTCATGGCGATGCTGCATGAAAGTCAGCGAGAGAGGGCAATGGATAAGGTCATCAAAGCAAGGCCAGATAACCTTATCAAAGGCGATTTTAGATAAAAGCATCCTGTTTAGTGTAATCACTAGACAGGACACTGAATTAACGTTAAAAATGTAAACTCTAACGTAATATAAATGCACTAAATAGGACGTAGTGAACAAAGCAACGCCACATACCATTAATTGAGACAGTAAGGACAAAACCAATGGCAATCGAAGCCGGACAAATCGCACCAGATTTTACTTTAAATGACCAAGACAATAACCCTGTCACGCTCTCTGAGCTGAAAGGAAAGAAGGTCCTGCTCTACTTCTACCCACGCGCATCAACACCGGGCTGCACAGTTCAGGCTCAAGGGTTGCGTGACACTAAAGCTGAGTTAGATGCTCACAACGTGGTTGTTCTTGGTTTAAGCCCTGACACCCCGAAAAAGCTGACGAACTTTATCAACAAGCAAGAGCTGAACTTCACTCTGCTAGCCGATGAAGATCACGAAGTATGTGAAAAATACGGAGTTTGGCAACTCAAAAAATTTATGGGCAAAGAGAATATGGGCGTAGTTAGAACAAGCTTCTTAGTCAATGAGTCTGGCCATATTGAGCATGTATTCAACAAGTTCAAAACAAAAGACCACCATGAAGTTGTATTGGACTACCTAAACAGCAAATAACCGTCCATAAGCAATTAACTCTTCAACTTGGGGGCAGGCATGATTGGCTACATTCGAGTATCAGATCCTCAAAGAGCCGATGGCGAATCACAAAGAGAAGCTATCAAGGCGTATGCCGCTAAACGTGGCATACAAATATCGGATTGGATAGAAGAACATGTGTCTGCCACCAAGACAGCACTTAGTGAGCGGAAGTTATCTTCCCTCATTACCTCTCAACAAAGCATCATTGTATCGGACATCACTCGCCTAGGTCGCCACAAGGTTATGGAGTTGGTCGGTGCTATCGGCCAGATAGCCTCATACGGTGAGCTGCATTTGGCATACAGCGACACCATAATTAACTCTGATAACGTTGATAATGCTGAAATCATTTTTACAGTTATTGGGCAGTCTTTTGCCAGCGCTGTAGAGGCTCAGAAACGCTCTGAACGAGCCAAAGCAGGTCACGCTAAACGAAAGGCCAAAGGGCTATCGTCTGGCCGCCAGAAAGGACAGAAGGTTAAGTCCAGGCTTGATGAACATACGGCGTTTATATTGAACCTCCTCGACACCAAGACCTCCAAAGCTGAAATCCTAAGAAAACTAAACGAACGCGGTGTTTCGATTACTAGAAGTAGATTTTACTCGTGGTTGGAAGACCGTGGACTTCATAATAAGAAGGCTGAATTCCAGGCCGATATGTTCCAAGTATAAAACTAACTAACTTCAAGCCCCCCCGCTAATCACTAACTCGTGTTTGGACAGAAATGGCTTAGAGTATTCACTCCCAGTTGATTGGTCTTGATTAGAAAAAGTATCTCAATCTCCCTAATTCACTCCGCCCCTTTATTACACTACCCTTTCTGAGCTGCCTGTGCGGCAGTGAACACTGATCGGTATATGACTGTTCGTGACATATCTTTCTAAGCTGCCTGTGCGGCAGTGAACATGAGAGTAGTAACTAAAGTTGATTGCTTTATTTTCTAAGCTGCCTGTGCGGCAGTGAACAAAACCACCGTTATCAATTATATCCAGTAGCATTTCTAAGCTGCCTGTGCGGCAGTGAACTGAAGTCTCAATCTTCAAAGCGTCACTTTTACTTTCTAAGCTGCCTGTGCGGCAGTGAACACAGATATAGGCACTGAGCCACCTCGAGGCGATTTCTAAGCTGCCTGTGCGGCAGTGAACCAAATAGGATCTTGTTACGGATCTGGTTCTGTTTTCTAAGCTGCCTGTGCGGCAGTGAACTTACATTGCTCAAAGCGCCTACTAGCCTCTAATTTCTAAGCTGCCTGTGCGGCAGTGAACCAAATAGGATCTTGTTACGGATCTAATCCTGTTTTCTAAGCTGCCTGTGCGGCAGTGAACCTTTTTAGATCGGTAAGGTAAAATAAACTAATTTTCTAAGCTGCCTGTGCGGCAGTGAACTTGTCCTGTGCGCAATTGCATATCTAAATAGATTTCTAAGCTGCCTGTGCGGCAGTGAAC